>JALZGI010000337.1 GCA_030861105.1 Thermoproteota archaeon | reverse complement strand
GTCCTATGGATGACAATTTATATAGAAACGCAGTATATGTTGCATAAGATTAAGAATATTTCTACAAGTTTTTAAATTGTGACATGATATAATCAATGGATAGGAAATAACATAACATTTTTTCCTCTACAAGTCGTTGTTAAAAGTGAATTGTTCGTGGTTGATCTGTGTTACATAAATTCCATTAAAGTTTACAGGCATACTGAATGATAATAAAAGCTAATATGGCTCTGTTCCACTGTATGGTAATAGCTAGTATAGCAGCTGCCACTGGAGGAATTTTAACAATATTTCTTCAAGGTCAGATAGTTGATGCACAACAAATATCTTGAACCATTACTGCGGCAGAAGGAGGAGAACCATTTGGTGGTCAGCAAATGGGAACTGTTAGCATTGATACAACTGGTCGTAGGACCAACGTCAGTGCAGACGTAAATGATTCACCAGGAGAAGGAAGTGTCTTCGAAGATTGACTTGTGGACTCTGGAGGGTCAGGATATAAACTGAGTTTACAACAGTTTAGAAATGGTACATTGGATTTTAGCCAATATATGGAAAACTCATATACATATAACAATTTTGAATAACAGAAGGGCCAGCGGAGGACCCAGATCTAGATCCTAATGCAGCAGATTCAATAGCAGGATTTGAACTTCAGGATACATTTGGGCAGTAAATAGATAGATAGATAGATAAATAGATAGATAGATAGATAAATTCACTTAGAAAGAAGCTGGCTGAAAACATAGAGTATACATTAGATCATTAACTTTATCATTTTTGTTAAGAAATTGGAACTCTAGAGGACAGAATAGTCAGTTCATGCTTATTTAGAAACACGCTCAATTTTAACTTCTACTCTATCTCCTTCCTGCCAGTCTTCTCCTTCTATAATATTTGAGTTGGATATGCTGAATATTAATTCTAAGGGCCTGTGGTTTCGACTTGCTTGAAAAGTCACCATTTTTAAATCACCATCATCTCGAATTTTCTTTATATCTGTTGTAAAAGATATTCCCATTTATTGTTTCTCATTTTTAGTAATTCTATAGGCATTATAACCCTTTTGGTATCGTTCGACTTGAACCAATTAGATTTGCGATTATCAGTTCATAGAACTTTTGTGCTACCACGAAGGTCGCCTAGGAATGGGATTGTGGTATGGTCACATGAATGTTCCTGGTCCATACCTTTCTAGAATATTTTCAGCATTATTGCGGATTTAAAGTCGATGCCCATATCATAGCTCGCTAGATGTCAGGAAGAGTTCTGTCTTGCCAGCAGCTTAAGCAGAATTGACCGCCTTCTTGGAATATTTCTGCTTGACTAATTCTACAGTGGTTACATACTATGTTGGCAGGCATATCTAGGATATGGAATAGCTTCACGTTAAGTCGGTTAAATGTTTGTATACTGATCTTATGATGTATCATATCATTTGGATAGTCAATAATTATGAGCATATTCTTTTTTTGTTGAATATATTCATCAGCTCTTACTTCTATCTTGACAACAAATTAGGTATACTCTCTGCTCTGCATTCTTCAAAACCTTAAGATATAATTCTTATAATAACCACTTGTCAGCCATCGTTTGTAAATAATATGTCTGAGTAAGTTAAGTCTTACTCAAGGGAGTCAGGCAAAAGCATACCACAGGTTTAGAGTGTTTTCCCTTCATTGATTCCTCTGTTACCTTATACCTTTGCCAAATCTCCTCGGGGGAATTTCATATTTATTATCTTATATTTTGTCAGGAAGAAGTATAAATGGTAGACTATCATTTTCCATTTTATCTATTTGTCTCGACTTGTACATTAGTAAGTTATTGTGATTGCTAGTTAGATAATCTCTGCCATTCCAGTCCCCCTCTCTATCCAGATATCCATTGCTTATATCCCCAGCGACATTCTGCTAGCTCCATGGTTTGTCGAAATATATGTCTTAAATTCCACGCCAAAATGAAAGTGAGCCGGTCGCATTGTATAGCCATCAGTAAATACTTTAGAAGATGTGAATGTTACTTTGTCACCCAAAGAATGTTTTTGGAAATACGATGGAACACAGTTAAGAGCCAGTTCAACAAGATGTGAATAAATCAGAGCTACGGAAAAATGTGTTGTTGGTTGTCCAATCCAAAGAGTGTAACGGAATCGTGTTAGTTAGGTTGGGTGATATAGAAAATGAAACTTTGTAAATTATGCAATCATGAAGCTCGTGATCATGTCCCCGCTTGTGTCAAGACTGTTAATAAAAATTATACAACTATAATGCGATTATGTCAATGTCCTAGATTCGTAGGGTAGATAAGAGGATTTACCAAGGTGAACCATTCATTGTTATCACCTGCCATATTATCTAAACCTATCTTCACAATTCGGAGAACACAATCTTCTCGAAATGGCTAAGATATATTTGTCAAAAATTTTCTATAGATTAACTTGACATCTCTATAGTGAAATATGGCTGCGGATTAAGCATTCAAAGTTCGAACTCCAATTTAGCAAGATATTGGACTATGAAGGTTGAATTAGTTAAATGTTCCGTCCTACAACCAATAAGGATAATTATCCTTATTGTGTATTATATCTATAGTGGTAGAAAATCATTATGACTCTACGAACTCAATGGACGAAATATTAAGAGAACTAGATAAAGAAGAAGCTCGAATAGTAATTTTCAAGGATACTCGGAAGTTTGGTAAATCTGTGACTGTAGTAACAGGCTTACAAGAAACCAATAATTCTTTAGGAATAACAAAAGAATTAAAGACAAGTATAGGTACTGGAGGTACCTTTAAAGATGGTCAGATTATTTTACAGGGCGACCATCGAGAGGCAGTCAAGGATGCACTTATAAGGAGAGGATTTAACAAAGACACGATTGAGCTTCGATAAAAGAGTTCAACTAATCCCTTTCAGAAAGTAAATTTCAAGGCAGCGTTCACGTTAGCTGTAGTTAGAACATTATTTCATTATTTTATAGGGCATTCTGTAGAAATACTAACTTCTCCGCTTTCAGTCGTCTCATATCATCATTTCCTGTTTTGGAATAATATTATCATTATTTATGGACTGGAAATCACTTAAATATCCTTTTTGAACACACGACAAGAAAAAACCTCCGTATAGGAAGTGATAGACTGGATAGTTCGGAGGACGGTATTTTTCACGCTGAGACTTACTTTATAAATCTCCCCACATTGCTATCGAATTTGCATTATAGGTATGGACTTCCTTTAAGACATGTGTCCATCCCATAATGTTATCATGTTTCTTTGACCTCCATGATTCTCGGCTAGTGGCTTAGAGACGCTTTCCAAGATAATTTACATATAAAAGGAAGCATGATTACAGTAAGGTCCATAATGATATTTAGCTGCAGGAGACAGACAAACAACGTTGAGTGGATCTAGTATTATACAGTGCGGCTATAGTAGGCAAGATCTCTGATAGGCAAAATCAATTTGTCAATTTGTCAATTCAGAAATTTATGAGGGAGCAAATACTTGTATGCGGCTGTTTCCACGGTCAACCACGTACACATTTCCTGAAGAGTCAAGTGCAATACCTGTTGGCTCCTCAAACTGTCCATCCCCAGAACCTGGAGTTCCCCATCTAGTTATAAAATTACCATTGCTGTCAAACTTTTGTATACGGTTGTTACCTTCATCGACGACAAAAACATTCCCTAAAGCATCTACCGCTAGACCAGAAGGTCTCATAAATTGCCCATCTCCACTGCCTAGCGTTCCCCACTTTGCTAGGAAGTTTCCGTTGCTGTCAAACTTTTGTATACGGTTGTTACCCCAGTCTGCTACATAGATATTATCAGATGCGTCAGCAGCAAGAGCGGTTGGATTTATGAACTGTCCATCACCAGTGCCTGTAGCACCCCACTTTGCTAGGAAGTTTCC
>JALZGI010000332.1 GCA_030861105.1 Thermoproteota archaeon | reverse complement strand
GTCTGCAGGCGGGCCAATGGTTTTAGAAAAGTCTCATGTGTTTGTTGTGGTTTCTGTAAATTCCGTTGATAATACGAGACGTCCGCTAGTCGTGCCTTATGATACCAGTCTTCAAGTATCTGATGTCACAAGCAGGTTCCATTGTGAAGTAGTACTAGACGGAGGTTCTAGAATCGCCATTAAGAAGACCCTAGAATGTCACAAGCACGAATTTCCAGCAAGACTAGTCCGACTCTCAAGGGATTCTTTCGCGACGTCGATGCTTGCGAAAAAGGTCAAACTAGCTGAAGACTTGCTTAGCATGCCTCCCAGTGCAAAACTCGTTCTAAAGACCCTTGAGTATGAGGGAGCATTGAGCCAAAAAGATCTATCTAAGCGTACCATGCTGCCAGAGAGAACTGTTCGTCTTTCGCTCAGTCATCTTCTCACAAGTGGCTTTGTGAATAGAAAAACTTCTCTAAGAGACGCTAGACAAAAGATATACGAGCTTAGGATCTAGAAGAAGCTGCCTTTATGAAGGCAGCAAATGACTCTTCCGGTCGGCCTGGTCTGCTATGAAATTCGGAATGATATTGAACACCGAAATAGAAAGGATGTCCAGGGATCTCGATGCTCTCTGTTCTCAAACCTTTGTCGGAATGAGATGACGGCATCATCCCCTGGCTTTCGAACATTTTCCTATAGTCTTGGTTAAATTCGAATCTATGTCTGTGCCTCCTGTAAATGACTTGTGTTCTATACAACCGTTCAGCTTGGCTCCCCTTTACTATATCTATTCTATGTTCTCCCAGTCGCATTGATCCTCCCAGGTCATTCTTTTTATTTTGCTCGGGCATGAATTTTACCACCGGATGTTCAGTGTGGCGGTCGAGCTCTGTAGAATTGGCATCTGCAAGCTTGCAGACACTCCTTGCAAACGCGACAATTGCTAATTGGAACCCAAAACATATTCCTAAATACGGAATCCCATTCGCTCTTGCATAATTGGCTATATTTATTATACCTTCGCTTCCCCGTTTTCCGAATCCCCCTGGCGCAACTATCCCATTGAATCTGTCGAAGTGTTCAAGCTTTGGACCCCCCGGCTGATTCTCAAAGTCCTCTGAGTCGATCCAATGTATATCAACCCTACTCCCGACGGAGGCCCCAGCATGCATTAATGCATGAGATGTACTTACATAGCTGTCAGGTAAACGCACGTATTTACCAATTACGGCTATCTTCAAGTCAACTGAACTAAAGTCGTGAGACGATCTTGAAATTCGTTTCCAATTCGACCACCTGGGTCTATGATTTCTAAAAATTATTTTGCTAGATACAGCCTTTAGCATTCCCTGCTCCTCTAACATTTCTGGTACTTGGTAAATTGAAGGGACATCATGACAGGAAATTACGCAGCTTGCATCCACGCTTGCAAACAGGGAAATTTTTCGCCTAGTATCAATAGTTAGGGGCCTCTTGCACCGTATAGTAAGGATATCTGGCTGTATCCCAATCCGTCGTAGCTCCTGGACGCTATGTTGAGTTGGTTTAGTCTTTTGCTCCCCTACGACATCCAACTCGGGAGCAAGGGTAACGTGAACAAATAGTGTGTTTGAGCCTCCTTCCTCTAACTCCATTTGTCTGAACGCTTCAAGAAAAGGGAGACTTTCAATGTCGCCGACTGTTCCTCCACATTCTACTACGACCGCGTCAAGCTGCTCATCACGTACAATTTTTCTAACTTTATCTTTGATGTTATCCGTTATATGTGGAATAATTTGGACACATTGTCCTAGGTATCTTCCGCGTCTCTCTTGTCGGATCACCTCCAAATAGATACGTCCGGTTGTGATATTGTGTTCTTTTGTCAACGCTATATCAAGGAACCGCTCATAATTGCCCAGATCCATATCGCATTCGCCCCCATCTTTTGTTACGAAGACCTCTCCGTGCGCGATAGGGTTCATGGTTCCAGCATCGTAGTTGACGTAAGGGTCAATTTTAACACAAGACACTCTAAGACCAGTTAGCTGCAACAGTTTTGCCGTTGATGCAGATATTACACCTTTGCCAAGTCCTGACATAACCCCGCCAGTAATAAAGATGTACTTTGGTCGAATCGAACCAAGACCTTTCTTTCTTGACTGCACGTAGGATATTGTGCGATCGGCTTTTTATTTTTTATTACATTGCGATCCCTGATCGAACCCTCGAAGCTGAAGCAGAAATATGGGTTAGACTAATAAGATTGAATGTTGTAAGTCTTATACTGGTATATAGTAGGATTATGGAAGGGAATAATGACTTTGAAAGAACATGTAGGCTCCGCGGGAAAAACGCCATATTTGATGTACACAGGGGACTAGCCCATAGCGACGAAAATACCATTAACTTTAAAGTATCAGAGATCTATTCGGTACCATTAGAAGAAGCAGAGGAGATACACATAAACTACCACTTAGATCGGATAGTTTCAGCGTTGAAGGATCTGGCGCGGCGACGTTCTTTACGTGATTACGAATTAGTCTCTCAACTCCATCCAAGCGAAATCGAACACTCCGCAAACGAAGTATCAAAAGGTTTTCTTCTGGAGAGGGCAGCGGTAGATTCATTATTCAACAGGATCTGCCCCGGAGAGAAAAACATGAACTTCTATGGATGATATATGTACTCGACATTCTTGAAGAAAGTTAAAAGATGTTGAACAAAATTATTTTGTCTGTTTAATTTATAGAGCATGTTGCCGAGTTTTTCCTCTCTTACCCAATCTATCTCAATAAGGTCGCTGAGGTTTCTCTTTATGTCTTCTCTCTTAAGATGTGTCTTCTTGTGCAAACCATAAATCGTCATCATTCTGTCTTCCTCTGCAAGAGCTCTGATAAGCTTTATCTTTCCTAGACCACCTATTCCCTTTTCGATAGTTTCTTTTCCGTTCAATTCCTTTTACTGACGCCGTTCAAAGCGTAATTTTTTATTTGCCTACGCAGCACAGTTTGAAGTTCGTCAACAGAAACTGAATGTATCCCAATCTCTTTCAATGACTTTATTTCAATTATATTCTTAATCCGGAGATCATCCAAGTAATCCTCGACTTCCAATTTCCGGATTTTGAGGTCCTCACATAGGGCAATAGCGTGGCTTCGAATGTCCCGTATGTCGACATAATTTCTATCCCTTATGCGCATGGCTGCTGCAACGGCAAGCAAAGTAATGAGATGGTTTTTTGATAGTTCTCGAATTTGATCCAATGTGAAAGTAGGATGAATTTGGCTATGAACTTTTAGAATATGTTCTAATGAGACCATACCCGCATTATCTGATTCGGCAAGGTTACCTGCATAGAGAAGTAGTTCGAGGGAATACCTAATATCTCCCTTCACAATTGGAGAAACTGTTATCTCGGAAACTTTGTCTATGAGGTCGGAGCCTACTACCTTGGGCCGAAATGCCTCGGAGCACCTTTTTGATAAGATATCGCCAACCTGCTTTATGGTGTACATCGGAAATTTCATAGGGACCCGACCTAGGCTACTCAGTTCGGCTTGGTCTAATTTCGAATAAAACTCTGTGCTTCTGGCAATAAAAACTACACCTTTAACAAGGCAAGGACTTTCGGGGTCGAATTCGTTTAATCTAGTGAGGTCGTATATTATCCCACTATCTTTCGTTATTTTTATCAAGTAATCTATTTCATCAAGCACTATGAATGCAAAAGTCTTATTTTCAATAAGGTATCGTAATAGGAACCTCAACATCTCCTCTGCACTCAATCCTTGTGCCGGCAATTCCGGTGCTATTTTTTCTAAGATAAATCGATATATCGCGTATTTGTTTCCGCCTTGAAGCTTTAGATTTACGTAGGCAACCTTCATCTTTAGTCTATTCTTGGAGAATTGGTCATCGAGGAGTCTCATGGTGGCTAGGACTGTAGAGGTCTTTCCAATCCCAGCAGGTCCTACTATCTGCATTATAGTGAGAGGAAATCTTTCTGGCGAACTAAATGATTCTTTGAATGTAGAGTATATTTTTTCTATTTCCTTTTCCCGGTGTGGCAGCTCCATAGGTATGTATCGTGGGGAGAGTTTCGACCTGTCAAGAAAAAT
Source organism: Thermoproteota archaeon (assembly GCA_030861105.1). Classification (GTDB taxonomy): domain Archaea; phylum Thermoproteota; class Nitrososphaeria; order Nitrososphaerales; family Nitrososphaeraceae; genus TH5893. Next base: position 2,371 of record JALZGI010000332.1, on the reverse strand, counting down.
GGCACTTTCGGGCATATCCAGACAGATAAGATTGACTGCGATATTATATTAATTATCCTAGGTCCTAACTATGTTGCCTTGAAAGAGAATCAGGAACAGAAGCTACGTTTAAAACTGAATTTAGGAAACAGTAGGTGATCTTATGGTTTCTTTAAAAAAGGTCTCAAGATCAAACTATAATCTGAAGGTTCTAACTGACAACTCATATTTGTCTATCGACGAGGGCAGATATGATGTCGAAAAGGATTACCTCGTAAGCCACGAGCCCTTAAGCATAAAAAGATCAATTCTCAGATGCAGTCATGCGCCGATAATCGCTGAACTCAAGCTCTCATCTCCCAGGGAGGGATATCTAAGCTCTTCGGTGAATGAAAAAAATATCGTATCTATAGCACAAGAAATGGAACATGGTGGGGCAGCAGCTATATCTGTACTAACCCAGCCGCGACTGTTCTCTGGTTCTATTAAACATCTATCAGCAGTACGCAAAAATGTAACACTGCCTGTATTAATGAAAGATGTAATTGTCAGTGAAGTACAGATCGATAGTGCAAAGAACATAGGAGCTGATTGTATTCTGTTGATTAAATCAGTCTTTGACCAAGATTTGGCCGAAGGGAGCATAGACAAGTTTTCAAACCTGGCGAGGACAAAAGGATTATCTACTTTAGTTGAGGTTCACTCCGAAAACGAGTTCAAGGATGTATTGGAAGACGCAACAAATTACGATCTAATCGGCATAAACAACCGGAATCTGAATACCCTCGAGGTAGACCTTGATATTACGCGAAAGCTGTTACAGAAATATAATAAGGGCAAGAACATACTTGTCAGCGAGAGCGGAATCAGTCTTCAAAAACAGGTTGCCTCGTTAAAAGAGATAGGCGTTGACGCTTTCCTAATAGGGACCAGCATCATCAAATCAGGCAATATCTTTTCCAAGGTTAGAGAGCTTTACTTGTCATTTTAAAGCTCGTGACTCCTTAATATATCTCTCAAACAGTAGTAAATGGAGACGATAATTGGAATCTGCAATGGGTACATACGGAAAATTTGGGAAATATGGTGGAAGGTTTATCCCCGAGACACTAGTGCCCGCGATCAAAGAACTGGAGTCAGCATACACGACACTTAGAAACGATCCGGTCTTTCTAAAGGAACTTGAGTATTACCTAACCAATTTCGCCGGTCGACCTACGCCGTTATACTTTGCAAAAAATTTGACCGAATATGTGGGGGGGTCGAAAATATTCCTGAAACGAGAGGATCTTTTGCACGGAGGAGCTCACAAAACCAATAACACTATCGGACAGGCATTATTGGCCAAGAGAATGGGCAAAAAGAGAATCATTGCGGAAACAGGCGCGGGGCAACACGGTGTTGGAACAGCAATTGCATGCGCTGCACTCAACCTTGAATGCGAAATATACATGGGCGGAAAGGACATGGTAAGACAAAAATCCAATGTCTACAGAATGAGGCTGCTGGGGGCCGAGGTTCACGAGGTCAAAACCGGATCAAAGACATTGAAAGATGCTATTAACGAGGCTCTTCGCGATTGGATTAGCAATGTTCAGCATACTTATTACCTAATTGGATCCGTGGTTGGACCACATCCCTATCCGACTATGGTTAGAGACTTCCAATGTGTTATAGGAAACGAGATTAAAAGACAGTTCTATAACCATTCTTCTCGGTCGCCCGATGTTATAGTAGCTTGCGTAGGGGGCGGAAGCAATGCCATAGGTTCGTTTTATCCGTTCATAGGCGATAAAAACACCTCTTTGGTGGGAGTTGAGGCTGGAGGAAAGGGGTTAAATTCTGGACAACATTGCGCTAGCCTGTTAGCCGGGTCAGAAGGAATCTTACATGGAATGCAAACCTATATTCTTCAGGATGAAAATGGTCAGGTGGCTCCTACTCATAGCATTTCAGCCGGGTTGGATTATCCTGGGGTTGGTCCAGAGCATGCATATCTTAAGGACATAGATAGAGTGCAATATGTGGAATGCAGCGACGGGCAAGCCGTGGATGCCTTTGTCAGGTTGTGTAGGCTTGAAGGAATTATACCTGCCTTAGAGTCGTCACATGCCGTGGCCTATGCTATTAAGCTAGGAAAAACGGGTAAAAAGGATCAGGATATTGTTGTTACCTTGTCGGGTCGTGGTGACAAAGACCTCGGAATTGTGTCGCGTTACCTGCATAGAGAACGAGAGCTTAAGTGGAATGCTGAAAGGTAACCTGGAGGAAAATCGCCTCTACAGAAGGCTTAGGGAGTTGGCGTCAGAGAATCGACCTGCCCTAATTTGCTATATTGTGGCAGGCTATCCTACACTTGGATATACAAAAGAGATTGTGAGCTCTCTTGTAA
>JALZGI010000326.1 GCA_030861105.1 Thermoproteota archaeon | reverse complement strand
AGTTCATCCTGTTTTGGCTAATGGTATAAAATTTGTTGATCTCAATATGTATGAGCTAGAAAGGTTTGGTGCTGAAAAGAATATAGATAAGAAAAAGCGAGAATTAAATTGACATCTATACTTTAGTTAAACCACTTCTCTAATGATTGATTTCGATTTGTAATTGATTTTTTCACTTTATCTAAGCTTGTATTCACTCTAGCCACAGAAAAATTCTTTTCTGTACATAAAAAATTCACTAGAGCGTCATAGTTGATCTCATTGAATTCGATATTATTAACCTTTAGTGCCTCTTGTTTTAAGAAAACCTCCCGTATTTCTTTATAGGGTATGTTTGGTAATGAGGCCTCAATTTTTTCTATTTTCTCTAATTTATTGTGTTCTCGAATTAGTTTTAAGGCGGTTTTAGGTCCAATGCCTGGGATTCCGCCAGGATTGAAATCAGTTCCTATCAAAATTCCAACATCTACTAATTGCTCTAAACTCAAACCAGTTTCATTTAGAAGTTGTTGTTGTTCAATAATTTCTGGTTCTATATCAACATATGCATTTCTATTAGGAACCTTTCTTTTTCCACTAATAGCAAGGTTACGGATTAATCTTTTAGCACCAAAGAGCAGCGAATCATAGTCTTGGCTTGCACATGCAAATGCTATGTTGGATTGTGTTAATTGGGCAGCCGCTGCCTCTCCTTCAGAAGGAGCTTGAATATAGGGGATTCCGAGAAGAGTAAGGATCGTTTTTGATTCTTCTACCATTTTATCTGTTAAAACAGATGTGGCCTGACCATATTTACGTGCATCCTCAAATCTGCCAGCTGTTATTGCTTCCTGATACTTGTTTAGTGCATCCTGTTTTACTTGTCGTCTTCTGTCAATCTCTTTTGACTTTAATGGGCTGGGCTTACCATCAAATATATAGATCAGTTTAATATTTTCCGCCAGCAGGTTGACATTGCGATAGAATAGACCGCTTAGATGACTAGTCACTTCACCATTGTTATTTGTAAGTAATTCTCCAGTTATACCTCGAATTGTTGCAAGAAACTGGTATATGATATTATATGCATCAATAGCTATTATCTTCCCTGAAAGCTCAGATATCGTAATTGGTGATGACCTGACAAGTGGTTTTAGATCTAATCCCATTATTATAATTAGATCTTTAGAACGATTTTACTCTTTCTTAATATAAAAATGGGGTATAAAAAAGAAGATATGTTTTGGCTTTATGCCGTGCGTATATTAGGTATTAGGCTATCGATCTTATTGTATAGTTGTAATAGATGTAGTCCCTTTTCTGTAGTTCTAAAAGTCTGTCTTGTTTCTTCATATTCTAATAATTCATTTTCCAATAGCATTGTAAGGTATTCTTTCAACTGTGCATAGGATAGGAATGATTTGTACATGATTTTTGTCTTTGTGGCTCCTCCGTTGGCTGCTTCTAAAATTAATACAGTTATATCCGTTCTACTTCTATATTTCATAACAATTCTATTAATGGAAAAGAGGTATTTATGAAGAGCTGTAGTTTCGATCATGTTATTCGATCATGTTATTCGATCATGTTATTCGATCATGTTATTCGATCATGTTATTCGATCATGCGACAAGGCGCCGGGGGTGGGACTCGAACCCACGAGTCCCGAAGGACATCAGCTGGCACGTCAATAATAAGATCTCGAGGCTGACCCCTCATAGGGTCTATGACTTACCTAGCTTGGGTACCCCGGCATTTCCTGTAGGTTACCACAATTCTATCTGCAATACTTTTTCTATTTAAATCTAGATCAGCAACACTAACATTTCATCATCTGTAGTGTGTTCATAAAATATTGTATGTGATATGTAAAGCACCAAGGGGTGTCCTTCTTTGGTTAAGTAAAATTATATAACAACGGTAATTAATATGGACTTGTGTTAAAATCAATAAATCCTCCTGCTTTAGAAGAAGTAAGAAAATTAACTATGACCGATATAGCTGTAATGACAGGATTGGCTGATTCTTTCAGAGATAGCTTCAAGAAATTTGTACATATTGATCCATTTACTATGCCGGATCCCTTCACAGATAAAGACGATTACGACTATTTGATTATCGCTGATAAGAGACAGCTGAATAGAATAGTTTCCCTCATCGCTATCAATAAAGATTTACTTCCTGAGATACCCTGGGAAGATATACTCGGTGCACATTTAGTTATGGTATCAATATCGAAACAGAATGCAATAGAACTAAAATATGAGATGATGCCTAAAGATACCAATAACTTTTATCCGTTTAGACGTTCGGATCGAATTGTTGGATATATTATGTTTGCATTTCAGATTTGTGGACTACGTCAATAATATATCAAACATTCAATCTCATCAATTTATGATGATTATGACAAACTGATATTATACCATCGTTATAATTAGGTTTTTAATTAGTCTAAGATTTATTACATTAATGGTTCCTCTCTTATTATTAACCGACCATCTGGAGAAATACTTATGCCCATGGTATTTAGGATAGCTTCTGCGGATTTCTTTTCTTCTCTCTTTAGAATTTGTTCAGCCATCTTTAATCTATAAGCTGGAGCCCAATGTTGTCCTATTTTGTATTTGCCTCGCATTTCTTTTGGGATTACCTTAATAACAGCTACTTCGTGTACGGAAGGCATAAAAGAATCAAGAGCCTCATATTTTCCCTCTTTTTGATATTTTTCCATAAGACCATTCAATGCTTTAGCCTTTTCTTCATTATCTTCAACAATAACCGCAGTCCCTTTTATAACCACACTGATATAAAGAGTGTCGGCTTGTGAAGCATCAGTGGGGTGGAAATAATATGAAGGCAAGAAGCAAATGTGCTGGTCTACTTCGAACCCTACCTTTGGGTTTCTTTTAATATTTTCAAGTTTTTCGCCCAAAGGATGAGAATGCATATACACAGCGTCTGACCTTATTGTATCTATAGAACTCTTTTTCAGAGAATTTTGTTGTTGCATGTACACAAAATTCATTGGGATAATCTGCGGATAGCCATTGATATCAATTGAAGCTATTCTTCCAACTGGTCGACTATTTAGAAAGTCAATAATTTTATTCTTGGATTGTATTTCTAATTTTTTTGTGATTTGCATGTTTTATATATAACTGATTTTGTATAATTATAATTAACTTGCAGGATCGTTGTCTGTCCTTGTAGTTGTCCCATTTTATGAGTAAATAGTGTTTACACAACTGAAAGCATCTACCTCATCTGTTACTCTAATAATGCTCTATCGTATGACATTATTAACTTAACATTTAGAATCTTAACATCCACTTTACAAGCATGGGGGTTTTTGTTAACAAGTATTTTCTAATGTTCACGTAACATGAGATGTTTATAGTTTCATTAACAATTTTGTTGTTAACTCCGATTGACATTCAAAAGAAGAAACTTAATAGTTCGAGTGGAAATAGAGGGGTCCAGTTTACCGATTTTAACAATGTTAACGAAGATCTTAACGCTCCAGTGGAAATAAAGGGGTCATTTTCTTTCTTTAATATCTTTGTGTTCCGATTCTGTTAATAAAATGTTAAGGTTTTTAGAGATGACCGCTACATGCACCCCGTTATTTCCGGTCCAATTATTTTCTCATAAACTAATTAATTAAATTAATTTATTTTATATCTTAATCTATAATAATTGATTCATGTGTTTAAAAGTAATTGTTAATGGATTGTTAATATAATATTAACAAAGTATTATTACGTTGGAAAGGAAGTATAGGGGTGTCTGTATAAAGATAGAAATAATTCGTGTGGGAGTGAACAACTAAACGTGAGTGACGATATTCTAGAAGGTATATTCACGAGATCTACAGCGGGAAAAATGCTGATAAAGGATCGAAAGACATTAACAATAGATTATGTTCCAGAAAAACTTCCCTTTAGAGATGAAGAAGCTAAAACAATAGCCCATACTTTATCTATAGTCTTAAAAGGTGCCAGACCCTCTAATTTATTATTATTCGGCAAACCTGGTACAGGAAAGACAGCAGTAATAAAAAATATAATTAAACATCTGCAAAAAAAAGCAAAGGAACTAGAAATAGAAGTCATAGTGCCATTTGTAAATGCCAAGACTGCAAATACAGCATATAAAGTTCTCTACGAAATTGCAGAGGAAATGGGAATTAATAAAGGAGAAAAGAAACATCAAGTATATTTTACTGGATTGTCTATGGGTGAAGCAACAGATAGGATACTAGATTTTGTACAAAATAAAAAAAAACTTCACGTTATTCTTGTAATCGATGAGATTGATTCGCTTGTGGAGAAAAATGGCGATGATATTTTGTACAACTTTACAAGGGCAAACGAGAGGATGCATGAAGGTGGCTTCATCAGCTTAATTGGGATATCTAATAGTCTAACATTTAAAGACAAACTAGATCCACGAGTAAGGAGCAGCCTAAGCGAAGAAGAAATGGTTTTTAATCCATATACTATACTACAATTACAAAAGATCTTATCAGATAGGGCTAAGCTAGCATTTAATGATGATGCTATTTCTACAGCAGCAATAAATTTGTGTGCGGCAATGGCTGGAAAAGAAAATGGGGATGCAAGAAAGGCAATTGATCTGCTGAGGGTTGCCGCAGAAATTGCTGAAAGAGAAAGAGCATCAGAGGTACAAGAAATACATATTAGACAGGCTCAAGAAAAAATTGAAAAGGATACTAATTACGAAGTTTTAATAAATTCTACTGCCCATACAAAAATAGTACTATTAGCAATTATGAAATCTAAGAACGGAAACACAGGAGAAGTTTATGAAATCTATTCATCATTATGTAAGTATACCGAACAGGAGCCGCTTACGCAACGTCGTATGACACAAATAGTAAGCGAGCTTGATCAGTTGGGATTGGTAATGACCGATGTAGTAAGCCAAGGGCGTTATGGTAGATCACAAAGAATCAAAATTGCACTTCCATCCTTGGCTATAAAAGAGGTACTTAAAGACGACCCGATTCTTTCTACATTACTAATGGTTGATTAAAACTTATTTGGTACGGTTGAAGCGTAGCCAAATTAACCAAGATTGCAACTCCTGGAGTAGGGACAACGCCCATTGTTTGTTGAAATTTAGTCTGTGATTGCCATGCACCTGAGTTTACAATTAATGTTCCCCGATAGTTCTGGACATCAATAACATGTACATGTCCTGAATGCAAAATATCTGGAACCTCTGTAATTACCATCATATCTTCAAGTTCAGGTGCTATTGGGGTACGTTGTCCATAAATTGGAGATAAGTGTCGAGCTTTCAGCAGTATTTTCATGGCTTCTGCTGGTTTTGAATAGTCTAGACCTGGGGTAGTTGCAATAATATCATCTAGACTTTGACCATGATACATCAAAACTTTCACACCGTTTAATTCTAATATACTAGGATTTCCTAGTATTGTGAAATTCTCTAATAGATATAGCTCATTAAAGTCTTGTTTTGGTAATGATGGTTGCGGTAATGCCCTTCTGCCTGGATCGTGATTTCCAGGAATTATGAAAACTCTAAGACTTTTTGGGATCTTTTTAAGTAAATCTACTACATGTGAAACTTGTTTGGAGGTATCGGTTTCAAGTAATTCTTTATCCTGATTGGGGAAAATTCCTACACCATCGATTAAATCTCCGCCTATGCAAATGAACTTAATTTTACGTACAAGTTCATCATCGCTAGAGGAAAGCCAGTTCAAAAATCTAATAAATTCAGCTTCCATAAAATTCTTACTTCCTACGTGGATATCGGAAATTAATACAGCATAACATTCTACTTTTGATCTAGTAGGAAGATGATCTGGAATATCTGGAGAAATTATATCCTTTATTATAAAACCTTGATGTCCCTTTTTATTATTGCTAATGTTTTCAACTTCAAGCATAACCATTTGATCAAGAGTAAGCATTGAAGCCTGTTTCTTCAATTCATCTGTGATAGCTAATGCATTGAGGATTCCACTAAAGTCATCAATTACCACTTCCACTCCATTCTTCTTTCCACGCTTTGACATTAACAGACCCGACACTATAGAAGTAGGATTTGAAACAAAATTCCCCGTCATACCATAGGATTTATCCGATTTTATATTTTTACTATTATGGTTTGTATTTTGTCTTATAGATGCAATTTTTGTGATTCGTTTACTCTCAGGACGTAAAGATAGAATACGAAGAGATTTTTCATATCGACTTCGGAAAAGTGCGGTATAACCTTCGACTCCCTCTCCAGAATTAACGCTTATGCTTGCATCTAAAATTACCTGATGATGAGGATGTTTTTCTAATACAGAATTATCAATATTGGTATCTACATTACTAATTCCGCTGTCCTCTGTGGTAACTTTGCTTTCTGGATTGATAATCTTTTTTATATCATCAATAATAATAGTAGAGCTCTGTTTCTGTTTACTCTTTATTTTAATAATATCTTGTAC
>JALZGI010000312.1 GCA_030861105.1 Thermoproteota archaeon | reverse complement strand
GGAAAGCATATCTACAAAAGGCCTTCCGACAAGGATGGTCCCAGCAACTATCATTTCATTCAGAATTAATTTTCCTGTAAAGACGGCGGTAGCAAATTTCCAAGGCTTGTACTTTGCCAGACCTAGTGGAATGTATACCAAGTCGTCGGGTATTGGGGTTACCGAGGCTACAAACGCTCCAGCCCAACCGTATTTACTCAATAGCTTCTGTAAAGGCATGATTCTTTTTTTTGTCTTGTTGCTAAGGATATTTCTGCCATAATAACTCCCATAGAATATTATCATTTTTGCGGCAACTGCACCTACTGCACTAGAGAGGGCGATTAGATGTGGGTCGAAGTTTCGATTTAAAGTGGCAGTAACTAAAACCGGAAAGTAGGGTACAGGAATAAAGACTATAATGCTCCCTATGAAGCTAATTAATAGGATACCTAAATAGCCTAGCCCTTCATAAAGTGCGAAAATCTCGCTGAAGCCTATCAAGCATGTTATCTGTCAGTCAACCTATATATCTAGTGTTATACCAGGGCGGCTCCTTACAAATGATGATTCTCTCAGATGCTGCCGGAATGAGATTGGCCACAATTTCGCAATTAGTAAGCCAGGGCAAAAGCAGCAACACGGGAGGCTTTATTGTTGCAATACACACAATTAGGAAACCTCGAGAGGTCCTGTCCGGCAAAGGGGATTACTCGTAGATCTGCACCCGTGGCCTCCTTAATGCGCAGCTCACAATCCTGCCGTTCACACCATCCGCATTTAACAAATCCACCCTTCTTATTTATGATTGACTTTAGTCCATCAAGGCTATCCGCTTCCGAGATATTTTCGTTAAGTGCCGCTCTAGCCTGAATTAAGAGGTTGCCTTGGATTTCTCCCAATATCTTCTGCACGTATGAAATCAGATTATCACGGCTGCAATAGGTTCTTTTCCTCGTGTCCCTTCTTACTAACTCTAGAACTCCTTTTTCTATATCTCTTCTTCCGATATTTATGCGAAGCGGAACGCCCTTCAATTCCCATTCATTGAATTTCCATCCGGACGTATACTCGTCCCGGTCGTCAACAAGTATCCTCAGTCTACCGCTTTTCAAAATATTCCCGATATCAACAGCAGCTTGTTTAATATCACGTGCGTCTCTATCCTTGAATATTGGGACAATTACGACTTGGATCGGTGCTATTCTGGGCGGGAGTATGATTCCTTGGTCGTCGCCATGGACCATAACCACTGCTCCAATAAGACGCCAAGAAAGTCCCCATGACGTCTGCCAGGCGAAATGTTCCTGGTTGTCCCTCCCAAGGAACTTTATATCAAAAGTCTTCGAGAAATTTTGTCCCAGGTTGTGCGAGGTGGCCATCTGTAGCGCTTTCCCGTCGCCCATGATGCTCTCTAGCGTAAGGGTGACCTCAGCGCCGACAAATTTTTCTTTTTCGCTTTTGTATCCCCCAACGCAAGGGATAGCCAGATTCTCTTCTATGATTTCCCGATATAATTCTAGAATCTCAAGTGAGTGAGCTTGAGCTTCATCCATGCTCTCATGGACTGTGTGTCCTTCCTGCCATAGGAACTCCGAGTTTCTGATTAGAGGTTTTGTTCCTTTAATGTCTGCTCGTAGAGCGCTGTTCCAGAAGTTCATTTTTAAAGGTAGGTCCCTGTAGCTTTTAATCCAGTTAGAAAATGTCGAGTAGGCGATAGCTTCGGACGTAGGTCTCAATGCTAGTCTTTCTGACAATCGACTATTTCCGGCTGCTGTCACCCAATATACCTCCGGATTGAAACCCGAAAAGTGCTGTTTTTCCTGTGCCAGGATTTTTTCCGGAATGAGCAGAGGAAGAAATCCGTTTTCATGGCCCTTAGCGTCCAATTTCTCATTGAGGATTCCAGATAGTATGTTCCAAATTCTGTATCCGTATGGACGAAGCACTATGAAGCCCTTAACAGGACCATAGTCTACCATCTCAGTTTTTATTATAGCCTGAAGGTACCACTCTGAGAATTCCTCATTTTTTTTTACTGAAATACCCAGCGGTTTTCTGCTATCCAATAGTGTCACGTGATTTGAAAATTACTTTGAAGAAGAATGACTATATTACAGCGGATCTCCCCGGCAGTAAACTTCGCCGGTAATTCGGCTGTTAAAATTCTTGCAAACGTAGCATTGAACAAACCCAATTTCCTGTTTTAGAACCGGACAATCAACTGCTTCTAGTTTCATTCGCTTGAGCATTTTGGGACTAACTCCTTTAAGCTTAAGCTTGCCCTTGTCGTCCATCATACCTATACTCTGTAATTCAGCCTTCGCTTCAGTAGTCAGCTTAATTGCCTTTTCAACCGGCTTGATGGGTACAGTGTATCTTGTTTGTACACTTTCGCTCATTAGTTAGCACAATACACTAGGAGTATATCATCCTTGCTAAATCATTATGTCTGTCTTGTTCAAACCAATATTACAAAAGTTATTCTCGGTTTTTAGTCAATGCGCATTAGTAGGTGTCCCTTACAGAGGAGGTGTAAAAATCTCATGTATTGTTTTATTGTAAAACCTTGCCATTGCACTTCTAAACAAGCTTAATATATAATACGTGACGTCAACAAACCAAGCTCTTAGGAATGTTGGTGATATTTGATGTCGAGGGTGTGCTTCTTAATGCCGAATATCTCCCGGTCTTATCTCAGTTGATGGGTCCAGAAAAAGAGGAAGAAATATGGCGAATTACCAAGCAGGGCATTAGAGGAGAAATCAATTGGGAGGAAGGTCTGAGAAAAAGAGTTTCGGCATTAAAAGGTGTTAAGTTTAAAGACGCAAAAAGGATAGCTGAGAACCTAGAGATAATGCCAGGAGCCAAAGAGCTATGCTCATCACTAAAGCGAGCTGGGTGGCGAATGATAGCTGTCTCAGGTGGATTCTCGATAATTACCAACAGACTAAAGGGAGAGCTCTGCTTAGACAAGATCTTCTGTAACGAGTTAATCTTTGAGAATGGCAAATTGGTAGACTTAGAAATTAATGTAACTTCAGATAAAGCTGCAGCAGTTACTCCTACTATAAAAGACTGGAGAATTAGAAGGTCTGATACTGTTGTTGTGGTGGACGGAGCTAATGATTTGAGCCTCTTTGATATTGCGGGATATACCGTTGGCTTCTGCCCTGTCGAAAAGGTCAAGGAAAGAGCTGATGAGGTAATCGAAATACGAGACTTATCCTTATTGCTCAACTTGCTCGAAAAAAAGTTTGGCAACGCAGTTTTGGCGAGTACTCGGTAAATCACACATTGTAGGTAATTATAATTATTCTAGACATAACATATTATTTGCCACGTTTGAAACAGGAAATAAGGGTCATTCCCGTGAAAGTCGATAGAGACATCATGCCGGGTGACAGATTATACAACCTAATTCTACAGTCGGCGGTCTCTCAAGGAGTAAAGCTTACCGATGGAGACGTTGTTATAATAGCACAGAAAATAGTTTCCAAAGCAGAAGGTCAGATTGTTCCTTTAGGCTCGCTGGAACCTTCTGACCTTGCGCTAAGCCTCGCAAGGGCATCTGGAAAGGATCCTAGGCTAATTGAACTAGTCTTAAGGCAATCCAAGAGCATCGTGAAAATCTCAAACGGGATTATTATTGCTGAAACTAAACACGGTTTCGTATGTGCCAACGCGGGGATCGATCAGAGCAATATAATAAATAGTGACGAAAACGCTTTGTTGCTTCCTGAGAATCCTGACGCATCTGCCAAACAGATTATGGATAAGCTAAAGGAAAAAACAAACAGAGATATTGCAGTAATAGTAACCGACAGCTTTGGGAGACCATTCAGGAATGGCCAGGCCAATGTAGCCATAGGGGTTGCGGGATTGAATCCCCTAAAAAGCTATATTGGAGAGAAAGATATGTATGGAAAAATTCTTAGGGTGACCGAAATTGCTGTAGCTGACGAGCTTGCATCCGCAGCAGAGCTGGTAATGGGAAAATCAGCCTGTGTACCAATTGCGATTGTGCGGGGATACAACTATGAGAAGAGTAAAGAAGCCTCAGTTGATGATCTGATAAGGGTCAAAGAAAAAGATCTTTTTCGATAATATCAGTGATTTCATTAATAAAATATCACCATTAGCGGTCTCGTAAACGTTTATTATTGCGCATATGCAACTTTGTACGTAATAATGGGAGCCAGTGACGCTGGAATTGATCAGGCAAAAACGTTGGATGTAAGAGGATTGTTCTGCCCAGAGCCTGTTTTCCGTACAAAAATTGAAATCGAAAAGCTCGCCAGAGGCGATGTACTTAAGGTAGTGGCGGATGATCCGGAATCCGAAGAGGATATCTCCAGATGGATAAGCAGGACAGGACATCAGCTTCTATCAATAAATAAATCTCAAAAGGATTTGGAGTTCATAATTAAGAAGGCAAAATAAAATGGGGAGTATAGCAGCGCAAAACATCGTTGAGAGAGTTGGCAACACACCGCTTATTGAGTTATCCTCTTTTTCCAACAAAAATATCAAGTTCTATGCAAAGTTAGAATGGTATAATCCATTTGGCTCTGTGAAGGATCGGGCAGCATATTGGATGGTAAAGGATGCAGAAAAAAAAGACCTGCTGAAAAAAGGTAAGAGCATCATAATAGAACCAACCTCAGGCAATACTGGCATAGCGCTAGCAGGAATTGCAATCAGCATGGGATATCAGGTTGAAATTGTCATCCCAGAAAAAGTGAGCGAGGAAACGAAGAAGATCCTTAAAGATTTAGGGGCATTGCTTCACGAAACATCTGATGATCTTTGTCCAAGAGTTGGAGCGGGAACAGATCAAAGCATTGCATTGGCCAAGGCGATAGCAAAACCGAGACCGGATCTATATTATATGCCTAATCAATATGAAAACGATGCAAACTACATGGCCCATTATGAAAGTACTGGGCCAGAAATTTGGGCACAAACGAATGGTAAAATTTCCCATTTTTTCACGGGTTGTGGGACAGGCGGTACTATTACTGGTGTTGCCACATATCTGAAACAGAAGAAGCCAGATGTCAGAGTCATTGCTATTCAAGCCCAACAAAATCATTTATTGCAGGGCTTAAGGAATTTCGAGGAGTCCGCTATGCCAGAACTGTTTAGGCGACGGCAAGACGTTGTTGACCGCTGGATTACTGCTACCAACAAAGACTCTTTTGAGATGGCAAGAGAACTTGCCATACGAGAGAACTTATTGGTTGGACCTTCATCAGGATCCGTTATGGCCACCATGTTAGATATTGCCGATGAATTGCATGATGGTATATTCGTGGGGCTGTTTGCTGATGACGGAAGGAAGTTCAAAAGTCTTTATGTCGAGCAAGGAATTTTTACACCCGAAGAATATGAAGATCTCCTAAATCATGCAAAGAATCTTCCTCCTCTAGCATATCAGAAGAACAAATAGACGCTAGCTTTCTAGTCCTGGTGTTTTCTTTCGGTCAACCACTTCTCTACATCCAGTGCAGCCATACAACCAAAACCACCGGCTGTTATTGCTTGCCTATACCTGAAGTCGTGGACGTCGCCTGCAGCAAATACCCCATCAACGTTTGTCGCAGTGTGTTTTTTCAAAATTATATAACCCTTGTCGTCCAGATCAACTTGCCCCTTGTAAATAGCCGTGTTAGGTTCGTGACCAATAGCTACAAACAGTCCCCCTGCAGATAGTTTTTGCTCGTGGCCACTTTTTACATCTTTAGTGGTAACTGCGCTAACCTTCCTGTCTCCTTCGATTTTCGAAATCACTCTGTTCCATAGGAATTCTATCTTGGGATTTTCAAATGCTTTTTCTTGGAGTATCTTACTTGCTCTTAATGATGCTCTGCGATGAATGAGCTTCACCGATCGGCCGAATTTGGTGAGAAAGGTAGCCTCTTCCAAAGCGGTATCTCCTCCGCCGACAACCACTATATCCTCACCTCTGAAGAAAGGTCCGTCACAGGTTGCACAATACGATATTCCTCTTCCAGCGAATTGTTCCTCAGATGGAATCCCAAGCTTTCGCGGGGAAGCACCCGTACAAATAATCACTGAGTGTGTTTCACATGTCTCTGAATGTGAAGTAACTTCAAAAGGTCTGTTACGAAAGTTTACGCGAGTCACTTCGTCGTCGACAATGCAGGAGCCAAATCTTTCTGCTTGCTGTCTCATGTTCATCATGAGTTCTGGACCAAAGATTCCGTTAGGGAACCCAGGATAGTTCTCAACCTCGCTCGTGGTCATAAGCTGACCGCCTGGCAAGTTGCCTGAAATTATCTTGGTCTTTAGCTTTGCACGTGACGTGTATATTCCAGCCGTATATCCTGCAGGCCCAGAACCAATAATAACTACATCGTAAATTTGTGGCGCACCTGACCTGTTAGAGATGGGGGCGTCAACACTATAAGAAGACATATGGGATGACTAGTTTCTAGAACCATAACACCTGTTAATAATTTGTTCGGAAAATCAAAAAAATTGAAGAAACATGCCCACAAACTACGATTCTATGTTGCGAAAATGTAGAGTTGAGGCATTACACGAGGGGAGGGGTGTTGCTTATTTCTTGCAGTTTGCTTTGGGCTATTTCAGCTGCTTTGTTCCCCGAAAGCAGCATTGAACCAAAGGTAGGACCCATCCTTGCTAATCCAAAAGTCTCGGTCACCGACATACCCGCAGCTATTAACCCCGGGAAAACCTCTCCCGTCTTATTGACAACTTCATCTTCGCCGCCATCAACCCACATCGGATCCATTCCTTTCCATTTTACATATCCTCTTTCCGTCAAGCGTCTCACTGCCACTGAGTCGTGGCCAGATGCATCTATCACAATCCTGCTTTCTAAAGCAACCGGATCCACGCAGGTAACATTTCGTGGCAAAGAATAAACAGGCATCCAATTAACCACAACTCCGCCAACACGGCCGTTCTTCAATATTAGATCGTCGAACCTAGTCAATTGCAAGAACCTAACTCCAGCGTCGCAAGCAGCAGCTATCAGCTTGGAACAAGCATGAGGTCCCCATGTAGCGTAAAGCCCATTTCCCATTTTACGATATGGCACTCCTAATTCATCCCAGATCGTTTGAGCTGGTGATCGTACGGTGACCGGGTTCATCATGTATCCACCGACCCAATAACCACCGCCCAGGTAGTTGTTCTGTTCCACTATTAGTGTCTTCAATCCAGCAACGGCTAGTTTACGTCCGGCCGTTAGGCCTGCTGGACCTGCACCTATGATAATTATTTGAGTATCAGCATATTCCTGTATTGTTTCGTTAAACATTGATGCGATGCTCCTAGTAATATCCTTCTCACTGGTTTCAGTGAAAGTTTTTTCCATGCAGAGAGTATTCTCCTTCCTCTTATAATATATTATCTGGGTTAATTCTTGAGAGAAACTAATGAGCCGATAAGATCCTAGGTTGATTGTGGATTACATTGGGTTATCTGACCTTAATCATGTTGATTCTGAATTTGAATTAGGG
>JALZGI010000282.1 GCA_030861105.1 Thermoproteota archaeon | reverse complement strand
ATTAAATACTAGATATCTAGATATCTAGGCCAATGATAATGAAAAACCACAACATCAATATCGAAGGACAGACAATATTTTATCGCGAGACTGGAAATAAAGAAAAGATGCCGACAATCTTATTGCTTCACGGGTTCCCCTCATCTTCGCACATGTTCCGTAACCTTATGCCTGCTTTAGCAGACAAATTCCATTTAGTTGCCCCTGATTATCCTGGATTTGGTAATAGCTCTATGCCTTCAGAGGACGAGTTCGAGTATACATTTGACCATTTAGCCGATATAGTAGACAAATTCGTTGAGCAGATAGGGTTAGAAAAATATAGTATGTATGTTATGGACTACGGCGCACCCATAGGATATCGTCTTGCTGTCAAACATCCAGAAAGGATTGAAGCCTTGATAGTCCAGAATGGTAACGCATACGATGAAGGTTTAAGAGAATTTTGGGAGCCGCTCAAGGCTTATTGGCATGAACCTAATGAGAAGAATAAAGAAGCTCTTGGGAATTTTTTGACTATCGAAGCTACCAAATGGCAATATACACATGGAGTAAGGAATGAGAGTGCAATTAGTCCTGACAATTGGCTTCTCGACCAGTCACTATTGGATCGTCCAGGCAACAAAGAGATTCAGCTTCAGTTGTTCTATGACTACAGATCTAATCCTCCACTATATCCCCAATGGCAAGATTACTTTAGAAAATATCAACCACCGACTCTTGTAGTTTGGGGTAGAAATGATCAAATATTCACTAAGGAAGGGGCAGTTCCATATCAACGAGATCTAAAGAATATAGAAGTCCACTTATTAGACACTGGGCATTTCGCATTGGAAGAGGAAGGAGAACTGATAGCTGATTTGATATCCCGCTTCCTTATAACTAGGACGCATACTATTGCCGGGATGTTAACGACGACCTGATAAAAGCTACGAGTTTTGTCAGTCAAGATGGACATTCTTTTATTGATCTGAGGTTCTAACTCTTTGTCGCAGTAGCGTTTACTCCTGCTGTATGTGGAATTATGTCGGTGCGCCTCTGAAGGATAATATCATCAGAATGCCGATGTCACCATATCAAAGATTACTGTATAATGTTTTAAAGGATCATAAGGCGATCTGGATAAAAAAGTCAAGAGGGTTGGGCGTAACAACCTTCTTTTTATACTGGATAGCGCATCAATGCCTTACACGGTACAAGCCAGGCGACCGAGTCAGCATTGTTGTAGGCCCAAGGATTGATCTAGCCGAGGACTGGATTTCTAGATTCAAATCCTTATTCCTAGAGTATTTCCCAGCGGTATGTTCTGAGTTAAACAAGTAGCGCAACTGTGGCGGTTCTCGCAGGTGTACGCGTGGAGGCTTTTCCAAGTCATCATGTGGATACGATGCGTATGCTAGATAGGGTACGTACGGAATATTTAAGAGAATAAGGTATGATGACACGAAGAATCCGAAAACAAGGACCAAGGGAAGAATAACTGGAGGTCAATCAAAGCAAGGTCATTCGTCGGTTTACGAATAAAATAAGACAATGTACATCTTCATATTAGGATGTATATGGAAGGAGATAATACAGATGTAGATATAGAAGCAGAATGTAAGAACTGTAACCATGCTATAAGTGAACATAGACCGACATGTGGCGCCAGATTTCATGAATTTGCTGGAGAGCGTTTATGTGGTTGTGAACGACCTCAATACTACGGAGCAGTCGTATCCGATACTAATATGGGTTGGACAGAATTTCATTGTAATAATTGTGGAAACCTTATCGGTCTTTTAAATTCCATGGATGAAAATATCTATCGGATCATTGAAGATGAACTTCTCTTGTGCCCTAACTGTATTAGAATAAAGAAATGAATAGAATTAAGGAAGAATATGATACTATGGTAATGTACACTTATTAGTATTCAGTGACTAGGAAGAAAGAAAGCAGATAATGCCAGACCCTAATACCAAGCGTGTATTGTGGTACCTTTTCGCTGGTTCAAGGGGCGGCATAAACAGAGCTAGGATTGTTGATTTACTAAAGGAACATCCATACAATATGAACCAGCTTGCAGAAGCTCTAAAGCTTGATTACAAGGCAATTCAACATCATATTTCTGTTCTTGAGAAAAATAATATAGTTAGTAAAATGGGTAAGAAATATGGTGTTTTATATTTTATTTCTAACTATCTTGAAGCAAATATTGATGCTTTCAATGAAATAAGATCTAAAATGAAAATGGAAATGAAAAAGCCCTAACCCATCTTATACTTAACCTTTGAAACATCTCTTTAAATTGGAATAGATATGGACAAAAGTAAATAAGCAAATTCCATTTTACTTCTCATTATCAGCTTGGAGCCTCTTATTACTGCAAATGCAATAGTGGCATTGGCAAATATAGCAATTTTGATAGTATTACTCTTTCTATATGCAAGAATTTACAGAAGTAGCAGGGCTAAGTTTACCATAGGTTTAATGCTTTTCGTCGGATTATTAATGCTGCACAACATTATTGCAGTATATGGCTATTTTATGATGGAGCCGCTATATGCCGAAGCATTAATTCCTTACTTTTTGGCTATACACATAGCTGAGTTGGCAGGATTATCAGTATTACTGAGAATTACTTTACTCTAGAATTTCTGAATGATGTAAAACAGGAATTGGATCTAATATGGATATGATTTGGAAATAAGTATTAATCCAGTTGGTTAATAAAAGAATTATTCATGGTAGAAGTAAACATACTGATTTCTGCACTAGCAGGTGCAGGTTCATTTTTTTCACCTTGTAT
>JALZGI010000281.1 GCA_030861105.1 Thermoproteota archaeon | reverse complement strand
CTAAACCCTAGTAACGGTTAATAATGATAAGTATCAATTGAATAGACAGTGGGTGGAAAGCTATAGCAGTTGAAGCAAGTTGAACTCCTTAAAATATTGATAGAAGAAAAGGCTGTTGTAAAGCTCTTAAAGACAATTGGAAGCCGAGAATATCCTACCAGGAAACTCTTAAAGAAGTTAGGTGCATATGGTTATGGTCACAAGCTTCTCTTAAGAGCTGAGCGAAAAGGCTTAGTCGAAAGGACTACGGTTAAGAATAAAATTCATAACAGGTTGACCGCAAATGGAAAGAAAATACTTAAGCTGGCCAAGGATATAGGCGTATAGGCATATAGTCGTATAGGTGTATACGTGTATAGTTAGCAATCTGCATGATAACTAGATAGTAAGAACCTAGAAAATAGTAGAAGCTCCGTACAAGTCTTCAGTAGGGGAGCAATCAATGTTGCATATTATGGTAAAGCCGTAAGTGTTCTAGGGTTTCATCGGAAATCTTAAGAGAATCCCAGTTTGTCTGAGCAACCATTAAAGTAAGATCATTTTATCTATCATAACCTGAAGCAAGCTCCGCAATTTTATCGACCCAAGAAGGCGCTTTTATAACTCCACTTGCAACAAGTATGCCTTTTGCACCAAGCTTTAATGCACTGCGTACGTCTGCGGCATCTGTTATACCGGCCCCACAAATTACCTCAACCTCATGAGAGACCTTGGCTGCTGCTTCAATTGAGTTCGTTATAATTGAAGGATTTTCTTTGGAGACTGCTTTTCCTGAGCCGATTAATTCTGGAGGTTCAATGGCGATATAATCTGGGCTGAATTGCGCAATATCTGAGACTTCTGAGGCAGAGCGAGCACAAACGACGGAGACCATCTCCAACTTTCTGAGGATACCTACTAGACTTTGGATGGCGTTAAAATTTACTCTATGTTCGCTATGATTTATAAGCGATCCTTGAGCACCAAAGGACTTGGCCATTTCAGGTATAAAAAAGCCTGTAGTTGAGCCCTCTCTTGCATCGTCCACGTGCTGGGAAAACACTGGAATATGCACATTCTCTCTTACAAGAGATAAAGCAGGTTGTGGAGGGCATGCTACAATTTGTACTCTTCCATTAAGAGAATTGGAGACCTGCTGGGCAGCTTTTGCCAGTTTGACACTTCCTTCTCCGGCCACTTCAAGATAGTTTTTGAAATTTAAAATAAGGATTGGATTCTTCTCTCTATTCCTAAAGTTGCCACTATTACTGTTATTGTTGTTGTTGTTGCTGATGACGATGTTGGCCTTGGTCCCAGATCGGTATTCCGTTAATCTCCTTCTCCTCTTTTTCGTTGCCTTTGGAATTTTATCATGATTAAATTCTGGCTCATTTAAATGACTATTTTTTACTTGCCTGAATTCTGATTCGTTTTTTATCTCTATATGCGGATGTATTTGATGTTAAGCTCACATTTCCTAGTTTCTTCTGCTTTCAGAATTTGTCTTTCTTCTTTGTGGTAGGATCTTTTTTCTTTAAATGCAGGCTTGATTTAATGTCTTTTCTGCGAGAGGAAGATCTATCCGAGACGCTTTTACGCTCTTCAAGAATGGCTCGGCCTCCTTTTCGGCTGCTTGTTCTAGCAGTCGCTAGCTTTGGAGCAACCTTTTCCAATTTTTCCAAGTCTCTAAACTTTTCGTTCAGCTTGGACATCCTTGCTTCATATCCCTTGTTATATTCTAATTCATCAGGAACTAATGTCGCTGGATGAATGAAGCCTTGATTTCGCATAATCATTGCTCGTTCTGCTGCCCACATTCGCTGTAGATCCCAGTCGGCTGTTCCAAAACCGTCATGTGGTCCTGTAAGTTTGCCATTGTGCATACTAAAGACAAGGCAACAAACAATCGGGATTGAATAATTGAGGCTGGCCGCAGAATTAATCTTAACAGGCATAAGAGGCATATGATGGCTACCGCGCGTGTTTCCTGCAACATAATGCGGGTCATTAAATGCACTTCCAGCTTCTTCAGTGGCAGGAAAATTCTTCTGTGTCCTTACTATTGCAATGGGATCATCCTTTCCCACATAAGTGCCTGCAATATTATGCAGTCGGTCCGTAGAAGCTGAAACTATTTGGTCCTTTCCATCTGAGGATATAACAGAATGTACCACATATCTTCCAGGATACATCAGCGCCGCTTCAAGTTCCGCCTTGTCCTCCCACATCTTTAAGTTTGCGACCTTGCCAGACATAACATCCATTATCCTAAATGTGACACCTGCAGCCAGGCTTTCATTAATAAGAAGTCCTGTATTACTTCGAGCATCTATAAATGTCCTCCAGAGAGGAAGGTTAAATGCACCTGGTTCTGTCTTGTCAGCTGCAAATATACAAAACACCTCACTTGGTCTTTCTTCCATTTCGATTTCAGCGACTCCAGGACCCATTCCTTTTACATTGCCTGAAAACGCGTCTTTTAACAAGTCCTGTCCAGCGCCATAAAGTCCCTGCTGTTTAGCCACTTCAGTTCCCTCCTTAAAAGCATCCCATGCCAGCTTGTGAATTTCTTCGCTGTCGACACCACGGGTGTGGGTCATAATAATGTGGATATCGTCTCCACTATATCCAATGTAATAATCGATCAAGAGACTTCGGGCTTTGTTGGCGACATGTCTTTTCACCGTGTCCAGCAGCTCATCGCTTGGTCGGGTGTGGCCACCAATAGCACCTATGTCTGCTTTAATGGCTGTTAAGGTTACTCGCATACCGATTAAATCAGGGTTAATGGAACCAGACTAGAGTTAAACCTTTCTTTCCTTAATAACATACTATTCTCTTCGGGTTGAGAAGGTCAGAGGTTCAGCACATTCCATTATTGGCCTTCATTTCAGTTTTCGAGTATGAATGGCGTATAAACTCTTATACATAACAAAAATCCATTTCAGGGCATTTAGACAAAACGTCCAAGTTAGCTGTAGTCTGCATAGTATTTGTACCTCTTCTCTACTTCGTTATTTTTGCCTGACAAAACATTTTGTATTTCTGTTTCTAATATTCCTTTTGCGTACTTTCGGAAATCATCAGCTTCAGGACTTTGGGGAAATGCTTGGAGGGAAAAATCAAAATGCCTCATGAATTCTACTACTTTGTTCCTGAATTCTTCCCTTGTCGGTTTTTTATTGTGTGTCAATTTAAACCAACTAGTTGCGCATGCAGTGGCGTAGAGTTTTGCCAAATCTTCTACAAGGCGTTCAATCTCAAAGTAGTCAGGCACAATCAGTCTGCTCTTATTAGATTTAAATTCATTTGGGCTACTTCATCATATTGGTCCTCTGCCAGTCACTAACGTCTCTCCGAAGTGATCGTGATAATCT
>JALZGI010000277.1 GCA_030861105.1 Thermoproteota archaeon | reverse complement strand
TTGATTCCAACACCTCAACACTTTTTGTAATTGCAGGAATAGCACAAATATTCTGGGCATTACCTATCATAAGAAGATGGGGAAGGCTCTGGTATATAGTAGGCATTGTTGGAAGTATAGCATTAATCTTTTCTTGGAATATTATAAACGCTCCACTTCCTGTCCAAGGAGTTGAGGCACCATATGACAGCATATCAGTTGCAATTGAAACTTTGCAGGTGGCATTTATAGCTGCTATGGTGTCAATAATCATTCGAGAAAATAAAAAAGAGTAATAAAGAATTTGAAAACAGTTCCCTGAGTTGCCTCCACAGGTCTTGGACGTAGTATATTCGTACTTGATTTTGAATATCGATAGATTATGTCATATCTAGAAGCTAACAAAATCAAATGTATTATTAATGTCATTATGGAATGTAATCTGAGATGTAAACCTAACTTTACCTTATCGTGAAACTCCACCCCACATGGTCGGCATTTCTTTTTGATGCTATATAGCCACATAATCACCAATTCTATTTTTGATTAGAGCAGCCTTTATCTTTTGAAGTTGTACGAGTGTTACTCAGCAAATACTATTAACTGGCCTGTCATATTCTTGTTGTTTGAATATAGATGTTCATTTACTGCCCTGTCATACTAATTTGTTTACCAACTAACCTCCTTCTTCTATTAACAATCTGTTAACTGGTTCGCTTAAACTATAATTTTGCTGCATCGCTCCTTTTTTAAGATGAAAGAAGGATTAATAACAGATTTATTTAATAACTCAAAAGATATAATAAGAAGATCGACACGTGGATGCCAGTTGGATATTTCTGAACTCATTGAAAGTGCAAGTAGAGTATTAGATGGTAATTGGAATGGTAAATTTACAATTCCTTCTGCGACGCTCTATCCTCATCAATGGAGTTGGGACTCTTGCTTTATTGCTATTGGAAACTCCTATTTCAATTCCGATCGTGCAATGAAAGAACTTGAGTATCTATTTGATGCTCAGTGGAAGAATGGGATGATCCCTCATATTGTATTTAATCAGAAAGAAAAAACTTACTTTCCAACTGCCGATTTTTATGAAATTACGCGTTCGTCTAATGCACCAAGGCACATTGGAACTTCCGGAATGACCCAACCTCCTGTGCATGCCATAGCCTGTTTTTATGTTTATTACAATAGTAACGATAAGACACAATCCAAAGAATTCCTAACAAAAGTCTATCCAAGCCTATTGAGATTTCACAGATATCTCATGACTGAACGTGATCCTGAAAAATCAGGTCTGGTGACAATTTTTCACCCTTGGGAATCAGGCCGTGATGATTCCCCTGTCTGGGATGACGCCCTGTCACGAATTAGTATTATGGATCTTCCAAAATTTAAAAGGTTAGATGTTATAGCTGTTGATGGAGCAATAGATACCATTCCATCTAATGCGGAATATGATAAATTCATTTATCTAATTGAATTGATGAAGCTTTATAACTATGATGAGAAAATAATGTACGAGAAGTTTCCTTTCGAGATCAAGGATGTGTCATTTAGTGGCATATTATATGTCGCCAACAGGATTTTGTTACATATTGCAAGACTGATAGGAGAAGACTCGCATGAGATATCAGAATGGATATGTAGGACGGAACAGAACTTTCACAAGTTCTTTTTTAATCCTTTGGATGGAAGACCAACTGTTTCTGATGGCCTATTCTTTGATTACGATCTTGTTATAAGTGAACGAATTATTAAAAGAACAGTTTCATCTCTCACCAATTTATGCTGGATTGATATCAGATCATGAGGCTGAAGCTATTGTAAAATGGATAAGTAATGCTGATTTTTGCGCAGAGTATGATACTATAGCAAGTACAGATGAGAAAGAGTCCTACTTCAAACCAGTGACTTATTGGAGAGGTCCAGTATGGATCAACACAAACTGGTTCATAAGGTTGGGTCTATTGCGATATGGGTATAATGATAGGGCAGAACTGATACGTCAAGGAGTACTCAGACTTGTATCTGAGCAAGGGTTTAGGGAATACTATGATCCTATTACAGGAGCGGGGCTCGGTGGAAAGAACTTTTCCTGGACAGCAGCACTTGTAATAGATATGATCATGATGAAAGACTTCTCTTTCCTAAATCAATAGTCCCCTGGTGCTGGATCAAGGAATGCTGGATGGACTATTGTGATGGGATTCTCGATCACTTTTGATCGTCTTCTTGGGGATCGGGCTTTTAATGCCCTTAGTTATAAAGCTTGGCTGTGCTAAGCAAGATTCTCTCGTCAGTACTCTTGGTGACAAGTATATAGGTAACATAGTTAGATCGATAGAAATATTTAGGCCATTCTGGGCACCCTATCTTTTTTGTGAGCTTAAATCTTGAAATTTCAGTAGACCGAATAGGCAGGAAGATGGAAATCTTGATCAATATGAATAATAATAATCATATTTACTTTGACACTATCAATCGGATAGCACAGTATCATTTGATCCAGTTTCATCTAGGAAAGACTGCCGGAGGTTTATTTTTTAGCCTCTCATATTGCAATCGAAAGAGATCTACAATCCTAGGGACATCTTTTTCGCTATGGATGATATAGCTAACCCACAGAGACTCTGGGTAGATGATATGAGGC
>JALZGI010000257.1 GCA_030861105.1 Thermoproteota archaeon | reverse complement strand
CTCTTCTACTGCTACTTGTGCGGCCTTTTCCAAACCAAGAGCCTCGCCTATCTTTTGTTCTAGTTTTTGTTTATTGGCCATTTGAAACTGGATTTCATAGTACATTTTTGTTTATTAACAGATAGGTCAAATGTAACTATTTAAACTACCGTTAACTCCCTTAATGTCTTTAGTTTGAACTAAATTAAGAAACATAAACCAAGTAAATTAAACTTTAAAATGCTCAACCATATTAGCTGCTGTAACAATGGGTGTAATGGTAAGCTGTAAGAACTGTGGAAAAGAGTTTAGACTTGCAGTTAGGATAAACAGTGAACAAAAACTCAAGACTGATACTTTTTCAAATGTGAATGAAGTATGCCCACATTGTAGCTAAATGAATACTTATAATGAGAAAAGCATGATTTGGAGAAACGAGTAAATCAGATTAGGACATTAATGCAGGCTTAACTATATTTACTATGTTTTCTAGAATTTATTTTTGCCAATCCGTATTGTAAGAGGTATTTCTCATCTCTAAAGCCTGTTGATTTGTAGTAGTATTTATTGACAATAAAGGAGATCAACATCCAAATCGCAGATTTTACTATAATTGAAATAGAAAACCATAGTAATAAGTCATTATTACACTAGTAATTGTACCTCCTATAAGAAATGGGAGTTGTCGTCTAATGATTTTTTAAGTGTTGCATCCAAGTTTATCTCTTCTACACTACTTACTGCACTACTTTGCTTATGAAGAGGATAGAAGATTAGTGGTTATGAAAGGGGACTTATTCGCACTTCCTGAAAACTTACTTTAAGATCTCCGTCTATCCCCGCGAGCCTCTTGCAGTTCTGTTTGTTATCATAAAGCGAATCAAGTCATCCACAAAATTGTAACTGTGATTTAGGACAAAATGATATAAAATATCCTATTATCCAGGCTGGCTATCTAAATTTTTATTTACTAGCTTCTTGTAACCCCATATTGCAATACCAGAGAATAAAGTAACTGAGCCTACACCTAAAATCAGAAATCCATTGGTTGTCCATTCAGAATTACTATACATAAAAGAAGACTGCGGACCTACAAGTGATTTACTTTGAGCTATAAATACTAATCCTGCTATAATAGAGACTATTCCAATGACAATTAATATTTTACTAAGATGTCTTATAATACCAACTTATATTCTACCGTGTATTTTTTACTTTCGCTTAACTCTATGCTATCAGCTAAAAAGGCAAAGTTGCATGGACATGAGAGGGAAGAATACCAATGGCCACAACAAGTAGATAGGACTTTATTAGTTTTAGATAGAAAAATAGAAGAGGTTACTGCAGGTTTGGATCCTGCGTTAGCCAAACGTCTTAACAGTATCCCAGTTCAAAACATGGTGTCCATAGTAGATTATATATTGTCAATGAAAACAGAGGTATGGATTGGTACCTACAATCTATTTAGAATACACTTATTGATGTTTCTTTCTTCGTTCATAATGCCATTAGGCCCACCATATTTAATTAGCCTTTAACATTCACATCGCCATTACAACACGGTCGAGTAAAGGTTGATGATAAGGTATTTAGCAGCAGAGAGTGAGAATTTAAAAGTGCGCACAAGGTACTATAGTTTGATGCCCAAAACTCCTGAATGCGAGATGGGACGACACACGAAGCTATGTTCTAATCAAGATCAATGTGAGTGTGAGTGTCATGATCCACACAGGCCTGACGCCAATCTTGACGAGGAAATGCGAAGAAGAGAAGGGAGTCTAGAAGAACCAAAGTTTTCGAATGCTTAGCTAAAGTACTAATCAGTTGATACGGCGTTGCTAGATCCTTCTTTCTCGGCTTATGAAATATGGACGACCAATGTTAGAATTAAACTTGTTGAGACAAGTCCAGTGGTAGAAAAAATCAATGGATAGTATTTTTTACATCAGTGCTCATAATTGGTTTAAGGATATACACAGAGTATAGAGCAGGATTTGACTTCTGACTGATTTACTAGCATGAGAGGTGGCGTCCTAAAATACTCAGGTCTTCAGTACATTTTCATATTCATGTCTGACGCCTATAGTTTACCCATTACACGTTCAGAGATCCATTCCTTGACGTTGAATTGGACGAAAGTATGGCTAGTGCATATACTAATTTATCTGACCAGTAAAAATCCGTATGTTTCTTCAGTGTACGGCAAATTCAGTAACGGATTGTACTTCTGTATTCATTTAATACTAATGTCTTATACAGGGTATTAACATGGAACATCTTGAACCGAATCAGTTTGATAACTTATTATCTTCAGGAGGAAAAGCCTTAATCATGTTTTATGCAGATTGGTGCCCTTTTTGTCAAAGATTCAAACCAGTTTTTGAGTCTGCTATTAGTACAAAGTCTACTAGAAATGGTTACAAATTCTATGGATCTAAACTAAATGATGATGATAACCCATTATGGGATAGGTTCTCAATTAGTGCAGTTCCTACACTAATTGCTTTTGATAAAGGCAAGATCATTTCAAGAAGAGATGCTAAAATGGGTATTGGTCTCAACCGATTAGATCTTAATTCATTATTAAAAGAAGTCAGGTGATAATGTCCTAAAGGTCAGTTTATAGTTTATACACGTAGTATTATCGAAATTAGGACAATCACAAATCTGCTTTAGATTACATGGATGTAATACTTAGAAAAAAGGCATATAATAAAAGAGAAAAAAAGGAAAAGAAAAGGGCACTCTTCTTCTTCTTCTTTTCCTGTAAAATGTATTGACTGATCGATCAATTAGTGCATTTACTTTATCGTATTGTCTTTTCTAGGCTTGAATCTTTGAGATAATGATCTAACTCATGAGCAAGTTCTTCATGGTCTTCCAGAATGTCTTTGACATTTCATCTGTCCCATAATCATTATTGCTTTGGACAAACTGAATTCTTTCTCTTAGTTTTCTTGTCGCTACTTGTTCAGCATGCAAGTCATTTTCTAGCATTGATCGCAGATCCAGCTTGTCTTCTCCCTCAAACTTATGTAGGCCATATCTGGAAATCTAGATGAGTTTACAATAGTCTTGCGGTAATGATATTGGATTTTCTTCGACCTCTCCGAACTTCTGTTTCATGATTTCTTGTTGGTTTGTTTTTTGCATTCTAAAATTACACCTAGTATCTCTGCTACGACATGATATTTATCTGACTATTCTAATGAAGCAGGTAGTTAGCGAAAACAAAAAACCCCTTTAATTAATTGGTTTGGAATATTTCTAGACTATATTCCATCTTTCAGAAGTCCAGTGATTGTCTGGGGATGATGATTTTATCCAATACCAGTTTGGTAGTTTCCAAGTTTCCTGCCACTCGTAATCGCAGACTTTACAATTTATCAACTGAATTTGTTTACCTTCATAGATATTAAGACCCTCAAAGGATAAACTGTTTGATTGGCATATGGGACAAAGATGTTCGCCATTTTGCATTTTATAGTTAGTTTTATGTTTATCGGATTTATCATCAGAAGAAGCAATATCCCCGTAGGTTTGTTTTTAAGTAATATCTGCTACTAGTGACGTGTCAGG
>JALZGI010000249.1 GCA_030861105.1 Thermoproteota archaeon | reverse complement strand
TTGATTTAAAATATTCTACATTTCCTCTTACTACGTCAATTCTCCATTCGCCTCCAAGTACGCTATCTTGTGAAGTATTTGACCTTGTAAAAGAGGACTCACCTTGATTTGAGGCAATTCCTCCTTTTTTAATTTGTAAACTATCTGTATCAGAGGTTATCGAACCCTCTAATTTGAAATTGCTACTGTCCAAATTTGGTTTGGCCCCGACAACTTGTTCGGTCTGGCTAAATAGTGAAGAATTAGTATTATTCGCTCTAGTATTACTTGTTTGTGCAGTTACTAGAAGATAACTAATGTCTATTAGAGGTAGCATTAAAGCGAGAAGTGTTGCCTGCAGTATTCCTATTTCAAGAACCTTGAGCCATTTTCTATTATTGCTAGTTCCGTTCATTGGAACAAGAGGGATCTAACTAACTATATAAGTTAAACCTTCCTAGTATACAAGTGCAGAGATCGTAATCTGCTGCTAGTTAAGTTTTTCAGTCTTGAAGAATGTACGGTGGAATAACAGACACTTGCATAGTCTCATATCCAGGGAAATAATAACAGGCGGGTATCCGTAGGAAGTGTATATCGCAGGAAAACTTCCTAAATCTGCATGTGATACAACATAAGCACAAATAACACTACTCCATAAGAAAGTATGTCCGTTAGCAATATCGTCGTATATACTTGGGAAAGTACATCTAATAATTATTTATCAGTTCAATTCAAGGATTCCCGAACTTTTCTTAGCCCTTCCTTTAATGCATTAAAATTATCTACTCTTGTTCTATTTTCTTTATTAGATGGTAAATTTTCTAGCAAATCCCTTTTCACTTTTTCAGTCATATGGTAAACTGAATCAACTATATTTGTTAATTCGTCCCTGTTAATTTCAATGACAGCTATTCCATTAATCTTATCAATATTTAGGCTCTTTACCATATGTACTTTTTTAGGCCATAATGTATTTATGGTTTGACTGGCTTCATAAGATCTTCTTCGGAGAAATATAAAAAAAACATGGCATAACAGATCGATCAATATAGGTCAATTAGGAAAGAAGAGATCAATCTAGGGAGCTTTTAACAAAAGGACATCAGATTCAAACATAAAAACTCGTAGCCGGCAGACTCATGGTTTGTGTCTCGGTTGCCATCTGTTTGTTATCGCTTCATTATAGATAGGCGGCAGAGCGGTATTTTAGGTAATCTTCAATACCTAGAATATATTTGTAGGACGAAATCTTAGCCTTAAATTTAAACACCACTGGTTTGACATATCCATGGCAGCATTAATTCCAATCCTTTTGCCCCTCAAGTTCATTAAGGTTACAATTATTCAAGGCAATCAAGGCTACCAAATTTGGATATAAGGTATATCAGAAAATCAAGAAGATGTTTACATACTTTTCTATCTTGGGAAAGAAGATGGGTTAGTTGCTGTCCGCTATAATTTGTATTTGATTACGTAGTAAAAATAACGTACATTTTCTTCTGGTCAGCCTACAAAATACTCAAAAGACCTATTTCCGGCCTAGCCAATGGCGTTCTGCAGGAAGTCATGTATAGATTCTGTTAATTTATCTTACGAAATATACATTGGTCCTCAGGTTCCATCACTATCTATTTTATTAATTTCTATTCCAACTTTATCCCCCACTTTTATTCCCATGTCTTCATATTCTTTCATTGTTATCTTAAAAGTAGGAGAATCTCCAGATATTCCCCCGCCTACACCGAACATACCAGACATTGCTTTGGGTAGATTTTTCATTAAATCTTCTGGAGAGGTAAATGGCATTGCTCTATCATTATTACCAAATGGACTTTGTAAATAGCTATTATCACTTGCTCTTCCGACCGACCTGCGCTCATTAGGATCAGCAAACGCAACTAATACAAACTGGCTGCCATCCTGTGGTGCCTCTATCTTAGAAACAATAAAATCTTTTTTCATTGTTCATGCTTCTTCTTGTTTATATTTAATTAGTTTTAAAATAAAGGGGACGAGAGAAGGATACAATTTAGGGA
>JALZGI010000234.1 GCA_030861105.1 Thermoproteota archaeon | reverse complement strand
GGTACAGACTGCAGGCATCGGAGCAGTGGGACACGCCTACGTACAAGCGCCATACATCACACCATTAGTAAGCTCGCAAGCCGGTATGCCTGGACCAGTTGCTAAACATACTAAACCAACAAATATCCCTGTTTTTGCACAGTCTGAGATACATCTATTGACTTCATCAGGTGTCGGTTGTCTTTCACAGTCCACATTTATTTCGGGCTCAGGTTCGGGAGGTAACTCCCCTTCGACAACTAAATCCTGACAGAAAGCCGTTTCACATTCATATACCTCTCCAGAAGAACTGCCTGTTCTGAAACCACACCAGCCTGAGCTAATGTCACAAGGGTGAGTGAAACTGCCAATTCCTTTGTCATCGTAGCCTGGTGGTAACCATCCCTCAACAACCATATCTTGACAAAAAGTGAAGGAATCACAGGCATATGGGTCTCCGCTCCAGCCACCTCCACCTATATCAGGCATATCACCTATACATGAAGACAGATGGAAACATCCTGGGATAATTAGGTCCCAGTAGTATTGTCCAAACTATCGTATTTAAGATTAGCCGATATAGAAAAATTATACGATGGCAACCAATTTCTTTTTAGCTCTAACCTTTTCCTTGTACACTTTTCCGCAGTGTGGATTAGATCTCAGCCGCATTCCACAGCATTTAAAATAAAATTCTACGCAGGCCGCTCTGTTGGAAGTTGTCCACTCGTTGTTAATACTAATGGAGTTTTTATCTTAGTAGGCGTGGCATTGAAGTCTCCCTCCCCGACGTGGACTTTATTATATTAATATTATTATGATGTATCATGTAGTAATATGAATAACCATATACAAGAGAATCTGTTTCAAACCATTTCATCTATGGTTTTAAATATAATTCAGACTTCGATGACGGCTCATAAGCAATTCACAGGGGGCAGCACTTGGAATGTCTCACCTATGTCCAACGTCCCAGAACAAATAACAAAAACAAAACACAAAGTGGCAACCAATAAAAGTGCTATCAATAAGTACAAACTGCCTATACCGAAAGATCTACTACAACGTATAGACAGAACTTCATCTCCAGCTCATGTGGGCAAACTTCGAAATGCGATTGACTTCGTAGCTGATATAGGAACACCTGTTCTTGCAGCAGAGGATGGACTAGTAACTTCTGTTAAAGATACTTCTAATAGAGGAGGAGCTAATTTAAGTAATTGGAGGCATACTAACTTTATTGTAATTATGCACTCAAATGGGGAATATTCACGATATGATCACTTGAGCTACAATAGTTCAAAAGTAAAAGTTGGTCAATACGTTAGAGCAGGGGAAGAAATAGCCAAAGTTGGAATGACAGGATATACATATCTACCACATCTCCACTTTCAGGTATTTGTGCTTACTGGGAGTAATATGTGGACAGACTTCGATACTTTGGAAGTTAAAGATTTCGTTGATTCTTGAGCCTCTGCTATCTTAACAATTTTTTGTTATTGTTATAGTAGACTTTGATCTTACTTTTTTTCTCCTATTTTCTCTAAATGTGAGTGTGACAGCAAGCAGTTTTCTCTTGGTTCTGACTTTTATCTCTATATATTCTTCTACAATGTGGATTAGCCCTTAACTTCATTCCACTACATTCGCAAAGAACCTTGGGGGTGATAAAAATAACATTCGCATCTTCTGCAGTATTTCTTGCCAACCGAATAGTGTGATTGGCCTACTACGATTGTGGAATATGCTCTCAGACATAAGTTACGACAAACCGTGGGAATGAGCTAGCTCAAATGTCTCGGAGAATATAAGAAGAATATCACTAGAGGGAGGGGGACAGTAGAGTAGATCGGTCGCTGGGATGGAAGAGTATAGAACCTCTGATGCAATTCATATATTGAATGTTGATGAATATTTTATATGTCATCATCGGCAAACCAATTCAAATGCGAAGAATGCGGAACGACCTTTGGTTCTCAGGAAGAACTCCAAGCGCACAGCAACAAAGAACACATAGGAACAGCGTGAAGAATTCTTAATCATTGGTACTACCTATCTGACCGTGATTATGCTGGTAACTTAACCGCAGGAGACTCAACCAGTCGTATGCCACAAACCATAGTCAAGTCTAGGACCTTCCTGCGGATATGGTGTGCAGTGATTTGATTCGATCTTGGGATAATTAGGTCCCAGTAGTATTGTCCAAATTATCGTATTTAAGATCAGCCTATATAGAAAAATTAGACGAATGGATCGGAGAGGATATTGTTACATTTCTGTGTTCCTGGTGTAACAGAACCCTGGGCAAACTGATAGATAGCAGCGGCCAGAACCCTTCGTATTATTGCAATTTCTGCCGTATAGAGTTAAATCCAGAAAATGAGAATCTTCGCAAAGTAAAAGTTAGAAGTACCAGATAGAAATAAAGAGCAGCTGCGGCCAGCATCGGATTTACACCAGATATTAGCATTCACCATACTCCAGAACCTAAAGGAGCATTCAAGGCCCTACAACAAAAGGGACTTCGAATAAAGGACTACAAAGAAAGTGCTGGATAAAATGATAATAGGTAAATATCCTAAATGTTCAAAGTACTCTTTGTTGGAAGCCAACGAAAGTGAAGTAGCAGAGATTTCAAAATGTCGTACCAAAGTTTTGCGAAGACAACACAAAGGTACTAGGTGTCCACTGTGCGGCTATCATAATTGCAATATCGTAATTGTTGATAGTAAAGGTAATAGAGTTGGATAGGGGCGAATAAGATAAGATCTCATTAAAGGATTAACAGCTGAGGAAATAGAGAAATAAATGATCTTTTGGAAATCAAAGGAAGAAAAAAGGCGGACCATAATAGATTTTATTATTGCAGGTGTGATTATTATCCTAGGCGTTCTCATTTCCATTCTCCTAAGATAACCTCGCCCGATGTTATCAGAAGAATGAAAATTCTAAGAAGAATGAAAATTCTAAATACGATCACTAGTCGCAGAAGAATCAAAACGGTATGTTCTATACAGAAAGAAACAGACAGCCGGAGATAGGTTGCCAAATGTCTTGGATTTTCCTTGGGTGAGGTCAAGAGAAGTTTTCCATATAGTTAGTAAATGCGGTTTATTATAAGTAACAGATAAAGGAGAAACTAGACTGTATTGCTAACAGTCTAATATAGAATAAGAAAACAAAATCTACAACCCAACTTCTGTGTTTAACTGCCTGCTTAAGTCATTCATCATCTAGGCTTGGGCAGATCTGACTTCGCCGAATGGTATTTGATATATGGATATGTAAATGGATCTGCGATATCATGTCAAAATGGCATATCATCCTCCTGGTTATAATGTTTGAAATACCATTGAGTCAAAATTCTATCTGTAAGCCTTTTTAATGGTGGATTGAATATCCTCCCTTGTAAATCATATCTTGCACCACTGAAAACATTTAAACATGCACGGATACCAAATAACGGGTGCAACCCTTTAAACTGTAAATCTTTGCCAGTATTCAATGGATACTTTTTGCTACAGCCTTCGTATATAACACTACCATTCCTGCCAAAAGGGTAATATTCTTTTGGTGATAACTTTACTTCGAAATGAATTAGCCAATCACGCTTCCCACTTTTAGGTCGAACTTCATTCTTATGAAATCCACAATTGGCCCCACTTGGTTTCATTATCTTTTAGGAAAACAAATATTGGTTCATAATCATATCTGTGAGAAACCATGTAACAGTGCTGATATTTCCAAAAGAAAAAATATTGAATACACAACTCTTTTGTCATTTCTTTTGCTAGGATTCTATAATATGCCGCTTCAGGTGGGCCGCTTAAACATTCATGTGAATATACTACAGGCTCATAACTTTGGGCCAAGGTATCTGAAAATAACAAACTATATTTAGGAAATGCGTATTTGCTTTTTGACCTTTTCAACTGATCAATCTGTGTCCACTTAAAGGCAGGTGTCTTCGTCATAAGAATCGACTAGATGGCAACTTTCAGACACAGAATATTATTTAGAGAAGTATATTTTTTCTGTGCCCAAATTGACTTCTTCTACTGGAAGAAAGTCTATTGATTGAACCATCTCCTTTGCGATTCTAAACGCCAGAGCAGAAATAGTTAAGGAGGGATTTACACCTAGTGATGTTGGAATGATTGCTCCATCGACTACATAAAAGTCATCATATGTATCGGTCAAAGAAACCCCATCGCCTTTGTAAACCTTACCAAAGTTATTGACTACTCCACCATTTCTGTCTTTTCCAATAGAACAACCACCCAAATTGTGGACTACTGCGGTTATGTTTCTATTCAGATTATTTGGATTTGGATCCCACAGAGGTGTCGACAGGCTGTCAGAACCCTTTTCACCTATTTCTTTTGCAATGCGTTGCATGGATGCTCGTATTCTTTCAACTAGGGGTGCCAAATTGTTCAGATTGAAGTCAACATTTACAACATTCCAATCATTCATGTTTCTATTGGGGTTATTCTTCCAGTCATCCATCAATTTTATATCGCCATCATAAGTGTCGGTCCCCATTCCAGAAAGTATTAGAGTCTTGTCAAGATCTCTTTCTGAGATGACAATTGAACTTTCTGCTCTTAAAGATATTCCTGAAAGATGTTTTGTTAGAATGTACACCAGATTATTGATTGATTCAGAGCCTACAGAAACAAGTAATTCTCTAAATAGATTGGCTTGAGGTAGTAAACTGGACAAACCTGCAAATATTTTTGGAATACCTGTATCCTCTATTGTGTATATGAAATTTGAACCTTCTTTGAATCTTATAGCCGATGTTACCATAGGTCCTCTTGTTGCATGAATATTATCCTTGGTTGGCGTGACTATTCCCAACAAGTCACCATTTGTTGAATATCCTTTACCAAGTCTGGTGCTAAGTTTAAGTTTCTCACCAGTATTACGTGTAGTGGAGACAGATTTTAGTAAAATTTCTGTGCTTCCTATTGCCCCTGCGGCAAGGATTAATGTATTGCAACTGATACTTTTTTCTCTTCCTTCGGGTATATACTTGAATAAAATTGCGTTGAGTTGAAATGATTGTGATCCGAAACTTCCATTAAAAGAAATGTCTTTTTTATCTCTAGCACCATAATCTCTATAGTGTATTTTATATTTATGAATAGATCCAACTAATGGCAATATCACAAACTTCTGCCAGGGCTCTAACTTCAAAGTGTTCTTTCTTTACATCATCCTTTAGGTAATCAAACAATTTCTTGTTGTTTGTATGACGTGCTCCCGGGATACAACCTACAGCACATCTACCTTGTCGTTGACACGCATTTTGTTCCTCAAAATATTTCCTTAGAAAAAGGGCAAGTTTCTCCTGCATTTCAGGTTTTCCGGTTATA
>JALZGI010000232.1 GCA_030861105.1 Thermoproteota archaeon | reverse complement strand
ATACAATGGCCTTCTCAAGCACGAGTCGATGATTTTCGACATGACACTTAAGAAAATCACCTTTTGATATTCCTAACTGGATTGCGAAATGTTTCGGAAGTACAATTGTTAGACTTCGATCTCCTGTTAGAGCCTGCGCCCGACGTATCTCAATCTCTCTTTTGTCTGAATTATCTATTTGGTCAAGATTAACCATATATTCAGGTTATTGTGAACATTATTCAAGGGTCCGATTTTTGGTCATAATGCATGGTACCAAAATGGCAAAATCACCTAGTATCCGAGCAATTTTTGAACGGGACATCGAGGGGAATTATACTGAGGATGCTCTCTTATATCAATACATTTTAAAGTATTGCAAAAATGATGACAAACCGGATAACGAAATAGCAATACGTCCTTGGGACTTGACAGGCTGGCTAGTTGATAATTATCCAGAATATAGGAACCACTACAAAGGCAGTCGTTTTAGAAGAAGTAAAAAAATAGAGAATACTTTGCCTCGTGTCAAACGAAAATTAGAAGATTTGAATAGTTTGTTTCTACTGGAGGAATCAACAGATAAGGCACAGAAAGTTGATGCTCCCCTTATTATCTACCGTTTTACAAAGTCAGGACATTTTCTTGCTTGGTTAATAGAAACTGAAAGTACGGACAGGCAGAAAAGAGATATAGCGATTCGGAAAGTGTATAATATCCTTATTTCATACTTAACAGATAAGCGTACATCTCGTTCCCTTTTTCTTTACAAGTTCTTTCAACAATGTAAACAAATCGGAACATTCATTAGCAATGCTTCAGACTTTCTGACCTCTTATGAACAAGTTAGACCAATATATGATGAGGTAGCATTGCTGGAGTTGTTCTTAGATGTCCCCAGAGCGCTATATTGGATATTTGCTTATCCTGGGTTATTCATTGCAACGTTAGATCAGCTGGATGAAGAGACCAAGAAGACGTTGCTTTTTCAATTCAAACTGGAAATTGAAGGATACTATGACATTTATCTTTCAAATAAGGAGTGGGAAATAATGAGGTATCGTAATATCGGCAACTATTCTGCGGTTACTATTCCAGGCTATTGTAATAAGTGCGAGGAAGAAACAGCGTTTCAATATGACATACTAGAATATTTTCGCTCTATGTATGAAAGAGACCTTATCCATCGGGAATTATCGCAACCGACTGTATTAAATGCGGTGGCTATCATAGTATCAGTGGCAGAGTTATGCTGGCTAGTTGGGATGTCTTAGTAAGAGGATAAAGATCACAGGACCTGTTTCTGCTTCTTTAATGTCTCTATTTCTTGCATTACCTTCATGAGCTGGTCTGAGAGTGTAGCTATTGCATCTTCTTTTTCTTGTTTATTATCTATAGTTTCTTCGTAAGCATCATAAGATAATATCATCTTGCATTTAGCACAAAACTTTGAGTCTGGCTTGTTTGGCTCTGAGCAGTTAGGACATTGTTTTGGTCTTAGTTGGTCTATTTGTATGCCATGATCAATTAAACCATATGCCTCCAGTAGCGACTCTGAACTTTCGTTTCCGAAATAATGAAGATACTTTAGATGCATCTTACTTCCGGGAGTCCAACCCGCATGTTGTCTTAAGACATGTTCTTTCAACATTGCAGATTTCTCAGTCAATGCACTATGTCGACGTATGTAGGGATTCCAGGGCTTCTTTAGTAACTCGGCTAGGCTGTACTTATCTTCTGGTAAAACATCTGGAGACTCAAGCAGTTTAGGAAATACGTGTCTTTTGTAGCCCCTATAGATTAAGTACATACCGAAAGGCTTAACATGTCTTCCGAGGCCTTTACCGGTCCCACAAATAACAGGAGCGTTAGGGCTACGAGGTTGAGGATGCTCATTATCCAGATAGTCTTTTAGATAGGGAATTGAATTGATTAGGGGAATGGGCCTGGTCCCAGTCTTACCATTAACTACTACCTCAACGTACTGAGAAGAGCCTACCATTTTAAATGACAGGTCTTTTATCTTTAGCTTTAATATTTCATGTGGCCGCGCTGATAAATCTCGGGATATCGCATGATAACAACGTTCCCTTTTCGATGGGCAATATTTTAGAAATAATAGGTCATCTTGTTGTGTCCATAAATCAGAGGGTCTATAGATAGATCTTTCCTTTCTTTTTAACTCAGGTATATTGTCAACCACAGAGGGTTTGGCTCTCTTTTTGGGCTCAATATCAGGAGAATGAAGCCATTTAAAAAACCGTAGCAAATGTTCTCTGTAAATGTTATAAGTGCCTATCCATTTGTGTAGAGGATCGATTGATTCAGATTTACGAAATCTATCCAGAAACGCAATAACGTCGGCACGTGTTGAATCCTTGAATGGTTTGTTGTTATGAAACTTCGAAAGTCTGTATAATATTACAATCGCGTCTCGTCTGTAGTGGTCTGAGGGATTTACCTCGCTTTTCATGGCATCGATATAATCAACTATTGTTGTAGTATTACCTTCACCGATAGATTGAAGTTGTTTAGCGTGAGATGCAGAAGGCCTACCACAGTCTCTTCTACCTTTCTATCCAAAAGTGCTGATTTAGAAGTTCGAACATGAGATTGAGATAACAACAACTGAAAAGTATTACGTGAGTTATATAAGTATACTAACTACATATTATTTCTAGCCATAAATCATTGTATCCATGATTAGTATTATATTAAGATAATGTTAACCTATTCCATTCCATCATATTAGTAATTACTAGAACTACCTGGCCATATAGTTATATTTTTAAAATATGATATTGTTGGCTCTAGCTATATGAACCTCGTAAGTGTTAGTCCGTCTTGCATCTGCAATTCTATGAAGTCTATATTACTATTAAAAAGCTCCATATTATCTCCAACCACTTTAGCTCTGCCATTATTGTATGTAACTCCCATATGTCGATATAATATGGATGTATTGTGACTGGGATTGCAGACCATTATAGATACGTAGTAACACGAATACCACCCATACAAAAATATCAAGCTGCAGCTATTCGTAAGTACTCGACTTCATCATCATCATACTCAAG
Organism: Thermoproteota archaeon; assembly: GCA_030861105.1. Lineage (GTDB taxonomy): Archaea > Thermoproteota > Nitrososphaeria > Nitrososphaerales > Nitrososphaeraceae > TH5893. The sequence continues at coordinate 2,242 of JALZGI010000232.1, read as the reverse complement.
GGTCAGGTTGAGTGCGATATCTCTTTACCACATTTATTGCAGTAACAAATGTTGCATGTACAACAAGTCGCAACGTTATTAGATGGGCTCTCATCGCAAACTAAGTCATGTTCATGAGCAAAAATACGACTGCCGAAGCCTGAGGTATATTCAACGGAAAGAGGCCCATTCAATGTAATCTGAGGTTTCCATACGACAAGATAAAACACTTTATCGCCAAATCCATTATAGTGGTGCACATTATGGAAAATTTGACCAGGTTTTCCCCAGGTTAAGGTTACAATCAAAGTTTACATTTGTATAGAAGCCTCAAATAATATAGTAAGTAATGTAATATTTAGTGGGGATTTCATATGGTAATACATTCCGGATAATAGGCAATACAAGAACCGGTGAAACGGTGTAGCGTACGGCATTTGATGGTAGACTCTGGATGTCGGACGAAAAGTACAGTCGCATATTGAAACCAAATATAGTTCCAAGTAAAGCTATCCATTTTTCACCGGTAGCACTTGTTCTAAAGGCTACCCAAGAAAACGGACAGACGAACACAGTCACCGGTTTTAAAGTTGATTTAACAAATGTAATTCCTGTGTGAAAAAGAGATTAGTCTACATATCTCGAGACAATTTGCGAGCGGTTCTGATGCGAGTCTCTCTGATTTTGTTATCAGTATTCGATTCTGAGGCCTCTCCTCTTCCTAACGGCTTAGGTCTTGGTTGCTCGCCCAACTGTCCGCTCGTTGCATCATTTAGAGCCTGGTCTCGTTTTATAGGGTTCTTATTCCTTTCTATGCTCATGCCTAGTATTAGACTACATTCCTAATAAGAAGAATAACAGAGAAACATGAACAAAAGCAAATTTATTATGTCCACCATTGTGCGTCTTAATTTCCGTTACTCCAATTTTCCTTCAGTTAAGGGTCTTACTGGAACCTCTTCCTTTCGCATTTTTAGTTTAGAGAAAATATCTGCCGTTATTGGTGTTTCAGGTTCATCTTTTATCTCTATACCAATATCTTTTTTGATTGTATCATTCCCCTCTCTTGCACCGATAAGGATTATTTGGGCATTTTTATAGTTGACAAGTTCTAGATTCCTAGTTAGAGGAATAAAGTTCTCGTTGTCTTTGAATTCCTGTTGTATGGATGCTGGGTACTGCGGAGACTGATCTGCACTGGGATAACCCTCAGGAACGGGTTTATTAGGGTTGATAACTGTAACAATATAGCTTGCCTCCTTTTCTATTCCTAACTCTTTCTGTGCCTCACCAGGTTCCTTGGGAAGCTCGAGAATGTATGCAATCTCAGCATGGTTTTGATGTTCTACTATAGCGTATTTTCCTTCCCCTACAGGTCTTGCGGCATCTCCTTTTCTAAATTCATCAGATAATAGTTCTTTTGTAAGTTCCTCTGGCCCTTCAAATATTCCTCCAACTCTGGCCCAATATCTTTCAGAACTACGTGCTTCGCTTTGTCTAATTTCTGGTAGAGACTTTTTTCCTATTACAAACAGTCGATAAAGGTTCCTGTGTGACTTTTTTTCTTTATTACTGTTTCTCTTTGTACTTGCCGTAGTTGTTGTCGTTTCTTCAGGCGCTGTAACCATGAAAAACCTTCTGACATCATCAATACTCTTGACCTCCTGAGAGCCAACTTTAGGTCTATAGAAGAAGTAAATATCACCAAACTCTAAGATTTGCGGTTCATTTCGTGATTCTTGCCGTCGTCGTTGTTCTTCCTTGTTATCGTATTCCACACCTTTTGCCATCATCTTAGCCGCTGGACAATTTTCTTTATAACTGTTGAACACTATTAGGGGAGGGTAGGGTAGGGGTACAGCAGGTCCATATTATGACTGGATGCTATAACATTACCATTTAAATTCAGTTTCAACTCATGCCCCTGATAAATCTCGAATTAAATAAATATACTCATCAGTTACGATTTTCTGCCTTAATGAATGCTGGTTGTCAGATTCGGAGGGGCAAATATAAGAAGTAATGTAGACGCTATAAGCATAACAGAATTGCAGGGGTAAACGGGTATTGGGTTCTCTTGGTGGTTGGGGCTATTGTATCCATTGATGGAACTATTACGAGGCCAAAAATAACGCATAACAGTTGCGGAAGATATTTAATTATTGAGGGCTCAAAAGGTGGCAAATACGTTAACACAGTTATCAACGCAGGCGATATAATAATGCAGGTGAGAAATGACAGGGTATAATGATATGTCTTTAAT
>JALZGI010000229.1 GCA_030861105.1 Thermoproteota archaeon | reverse complement strand
GATGCATACTCTACGTGATTTTGTCTGTTGTTATCCCCCTTGCTGAATTGAATTATTCATATTTATAGTTGCTTTCTACAAATTGAGAACTCACATTTAGGTAAACTATACCATTTTCAAAATCTCTAACCGATGTCTTTGGAACAAGAAAATGGTCGGAAGTTAGAGGGCCATAATCAACAACTAAGTTTTCAGACTGAATAGATCGAACAATTCCTACCTCCTTGCCGTCGTTTGCATATACTGGTTTATTAACCAAGGTTTGCCAGTCATTTATTGCATTAGTACGTGTGTCCATAATTATCATACTATAAAATATTTGATATAAGACTTTTGACAAATGTTAACATACATACGACTTCTTAATGGCGCATCAAGTTAACGCCCAGGTATATTGATATTATTTGATTATCATTTGTAATGATATATCTGAATTCTAAATGTATGATCTAAGGAAACGTAATTTGTAAGGAGATACTTGCATTTCCATAGTAACAACCATTTAGAAGTCAGAAAAATAGATGGGGAGGAGAGATGATATCACAAATATTGAGGCAACCCGACTACGCAGTTTTCCGTACATCCAAGAGTAGTGGAATTGGAGATCAGTATGCCACTATCCTCGACTTCTACTTTTACCTCGTGACTGCCCTCCCCCCAGATTGCTTCTAGCTTTTACCATTTTCTTGCTTCGTCTGGAGTCTGTGCTTTTCTCCTTTGCCGCGTTTTTATCCAACTGTTTGTTACCTTTGGATTTACCCACCATATATCGTAGATACAATCTAGGCTACATGATATTTATAGAAAATCATGGGTATGCTAATACCTTGTGCCCAAATTGATATAATGACTCTAGATAGATTATAACCCTGTCCTACCTAAATATTTATCAGTAAACTCAAAATGGAGGAGAAGGGAGTAGCAGAGATTGGAAAAGAACACAAAAAAATCGTCAACACTATTATAGAGTTCATAAGTTCTGAGGTGGAGTCTAGAAAATCAAAAGGCGTAGTAGTTGGTATCAGTGGAGGCTTGGACTCAGCTGTTGCCACGTATCTAGCTGTTATGGCATTAGGCCCCAAGAAAGTGTTCGGTCTTATCCTACCAGACTCAGGCGTGACTCCAAAGAGAGATATTACTCATGCAGAGGATATTGCTAAGCACTTAGGAATAAAATACAAAATTATAGAGGTCGGAAAAATAAAGAAACTATGTCTTGACAAAAATCTGCCTCAAGGCTCTAAGTTGGCTAAAGCAAACCTCCTGGTTAGGTTAAGAATGTCCCTGTTGTACTTTTATGCTGCAGCTACTAATAGACTAGTACTTGGTACTGGCGACAAAAGTGAGCTTAGATTGGGATATTTCACTAAGTACGGAGATGGGGCTGCGGATTTGTTTCCAATTGCTGATCTCTACAAAACAGAGGTAAGGGAACTGGCACACTTTCTTTCGGTTCCAAAGAATATAGCAAATAAAAAAAGTAGCGCAAGACTTTGGAAGGGTCATACTGCAGAAGGTGAGATAGGAATGTCATATCAGGAGATAGATCGTATCCTCAGAGAATTAGAAAAGAATCATGGCAAGAACTATATTAATGGCAAATCTTTCGAAGTTAGTCAAGCCATTATCACCGATAGGATGTTAAATAAGAAAAAGGTAAAGCGCCTAGTAGATCTTATTCAAAGAAACAAACATAAGCATGAAAAGCCGCCAATTTGCAAGCTGAATAGAGTATAACAAGCAAGCCGCGAGAGTACCTCAGAAACAGTCCTGGTATTTTGAATCTGCGTTGTTTCCTCCTGCCGGCTTTAAGTTTATCATGAAAAGAAAGTCTTAAACCCGAATAACTAAGTATTGAATTTAGTCTCGCAATTTGGATGTCGAAGGTGCTTATGCCTCGATGCTGTCAGGACTCTCGAGAAACATACATTGGTAAGAAGCTAGAACATCACCTGCACAAATGTAGCGGGTCATGCGATTCTCTTATCGGGGTTCTCAGAGGCCTTTTTGGCTGCTTCCTTAATAATTTGAGCCACATATGGTTCAATTCCAAGTTTATGTGAAATGTCTAGAGGGGGCTCCTTTATTATGGAATCTATGGTATCAAATCCCGCCTCCTCCAACGAATCTTTGATGCCTTGTGCTAGTGCTAAGTCCTGAATATCTGAATCCATAGCTCAAATTGATACGCCTTGGTACTATATAATGAGTGCTATTGTACTTCACAATATGATATAAGATAACTATACGAGTATTCCGTAATTTATTTTGCTATGTAAGCATTATATCTTTTTTTAGGCACAGGAACCGTTTCAGGCCTAGATTTGGGAATTGATGATTAAGAAAGAGAATCTAGTTAAAAGCAGTGATCAAAGACCGTGGCCAAATAATTGGCGAACACAGAGATAATATAGTTATTATCATATGTAAAGTAATAAAGCCATGCAAATATATGATTCTTAAGTCCGGCTAAGATCGTTTTGACGGTAAAGAGCTTTTTCTTAAGGTGCCATACGATAAGCCGACTGATTTTCATTATTAGTTAAGAGTGTTTTTGTTTGTTTGTTTGTTTGTTTAGCCTTGTTGCCTAAATTAACGACGTCATGTTTATTTCTTGACGTTTATGTTTCAACAGTAAACCCAATTCTTCACTTATTTACAGTAGTACATATATCCTTTCGGTTGGAATCCCTATTTCTGCATGAAATTAACTTTTACTTCAGATGTTTGAGCGTAGATAATAGAAATGATAGCTGCTGCAAAGTTATCTAATCATATACAGATGGTCTTCCTGTACTACGGTCTAGAACTTAACAACAAAAATTTGTTAGTTCTTCCATATGCGGAACCTGGTAAGTTTGGCTGTAATTGCAAGTACTCCTAGTACGCCCACTGCAAGTAAAAGAGCACTCAGGGATCCAAACTCAGGCACTATTCGGGTCCCGGCAATCTCTATTTGTTCTACTCCATTATCGAAATCGACAGAAAGTGTCCTCACAGTCTCGTTGGTAACTATCTGTTCAGCGTCTGCCCGTATACCGTCAGCAAAAAGTAGATAGTCTTCATCTTCATTCTGCGGATTTTTTGAATCTATAATATTTCTAGGGAGTTCAAGAATTAAAGTTCCATCGTTATTTGTAACGACGTCCACGAGAAGAGTGGCATTTTCTTTTATTGCTGTAATATTGGATATTTCGCCTCCAGTGATATTGTATGTAAGAGGATAGGGTTTTCCATCTATTTCTATGTCAATGGTATTATTATTACCTTGTGCTTGGGTGGCTGGAATTATGCTGCTACTACTGAAAAGAAAAAGCAGACAAAAACAAGAGAAAATACAGAGAAATACATGCTCTTTATATATCATTCTCATAAAGTGGCTCGATGTACTATATTATTATTCCTGTGATTATCAATCTATGCTGACCTATACAAGCCTTTAAAATAAGTCAACTTTACTGTGCGGAGTGGTATTATCT
>JALZGI010000225.1 GCA_030861105.1 Thermoproteota archaeon | reverse complement strand
GTACACAAATTGATTTAGATGTAAAGTCTAGGGATGGAAAGAAAAAGATGATTACATCAAAAACCTATACGGTTTTGAAAACCGAGAACCTTTTCATCATATCTATTACTGCTGATAAGTCTTGGTATTTCAATAGCACCACGAACAGTTCTCTTGATATCCTCTCGTATCATAACAGAAGGATTAGGTTTTCTATTAGCTTCTCCATCTTCTCCAACCATAGCAGAATAATTATTCTCTGTTGACCAGGAAATAGAATGCCCTCGCTGCTCTGATATTATGACATTATCTTCAGACTTTGATAAGGTAGGATATATTTGTCAAGAATGTGACTTGTTACTTGTTATGCAATAGATACCTACTGTTATCCAGAAGCAGTTGAACTATCGATTACTTTCACTATAGGCTTGTAAATACTCTTCATAGAGTGTCTGCTTAACAGCCTCTGTCAAATCAGAAGCATCCTTTTGGTTATCTAGTCCACTTTTCTGCAATGTGCTGATACCCAGCGAGTCCAACTCATTTATCCACCAGTTGTACTTTTCAGGATACTCAGCTTTTGCCATGAATAGCTGCGGCTTGTATGTTATATAACAGATTTGATATACCGTGCACATAGCAAAATATCAGTAAGAGTGATGTTCTTGTTTGTGTTTCCTCAGTTGTCTTAGTCCAATTACCATCATCCCACACTTATCACATTTCATCTTTCTTGAAGACGTATAGCTAGTTGTTCGAAATCATATTTATCGGATTAAGTCTTCGGTCGAAGTGAGTTTCCAACAGACGAAGATTAGAAACAAGAGACAGATATATTAGAGGTCTATACAGGCACCATGTGTAACCATTCTAGGACAAAAACACGAACGTCTAGGCACCGAGATGATAATGTTACCGGAACCGCTAGGATTAATCCAATCTCGTTTGCACAGCCGTTAGCATTAAGCCCAACCATCCAGTTTACCATCCTGTTATTGCTATATCGTACTTTGCATCTGATATGATATTAAATGGTCCTTTCATAGCAAAGTCAACGAGTGACCTGATACAAAACTAAAAGTACGCGCGTCATCATATTAGTTATAATTCAAAGAGCAGGTGAACAAACAAAAAGTGGCTTCATGTAGATTATGTGGCAAAGCTATACACTTTAGCGACGACCAGGTCAGCGAACTCACGGGCAAAAAAATACCCTTAAACGAAACTGGCGAACCACACAACTGTACAAAAAAGAAAGACCAACACAGAGGAAATTATAATTGCAGAAACTGCGGCAAGGAGATTTATTTTGATGACGATCACAAATCAAAGAACGACAAGTTCATCCCGCTCAGCCGAGAAACTGGAGAACCACATGAATGCGAAGGTGAAAATACGGACTAACCTGCATCACATGTAAACACCACCTTTTACAGACAATATATTTTGTCTTCGACTAGCATTCCAACACTTATCACATACATCTATCTTCTATTGCTATCTTGAAAGTATTACCTATCAACTTTAATCAAGAACACAATGCAATGTTCGCTCATTACAAGATGTTATTGGAAAATGGCTGCATTGCCATTAATCCTGTTTGATAAACTTGTTACATCATTAAGAACGCCATAGAAGATGATGGAATGTTAGATAAAACTACCTCCTATAATGATATCTTTGATGCTTTCAGGTAGCTTTAAGATATTACAAGATTAATCAGAATTGATGTCGGGATAGTTCTTATACCGGGCTTAGCAGTCTCATCTTGTAATGAAACAAAGTATGATTATAGCGACAATGGTTACAATAATAATAATAATCGCATACTCTTATACATCATTTAGTCTTCCTACTCCACCTATTTATGCACAACAAGATCTACAGCTTATGAAATCCAAAAACCTGCAAATAGAGCTGGATGATAACTTAACAACCAATGCTCAACTAACTTTTCCTGTAGTGGGAGACGGACCATATCCTGGTATCTTGCTTATTACTGGCTCCGGTGCGGAAGACATGAACGAAACACAAGGCTTTGTACGTATTAATGAGACTACTGGAGAGAAAGATTATCCACCGGTACCATTCTTTCAAATCGCTCAATATCTCTCTGAAAGAGGATTTGCAGTACTCAGGTATGACAAAAGAGGAGTTGGAGAGAATCATACGATCCTAGATGCCAATGTGTGGGGAAATCTAACGATAGATGATTTAAAACAGGATGCAGAAAAGGCTCTAGCTGTATTGATGCAACAACCAGAAGTTGACAATAATAATAAAATCACAATAATAGGTCACAGTGAAGGTACAACTCTAGCACCAAGAGTTGCTATTAATAATCCTGACAAAGTTGACAATATAGTACTTATGGGAACGCTGGCCCAGAATTTGACAGATATCCTTCATTTCCAAACCGTGACTTTGCCACTTCAATACGCAGAAGAAGTATTAGACAAAAACGGTAATGGATCACTTTCACTACAAGAAGCATCTCAAGACTTGGTCTTTGAACGTCTAATTAGAGGTAATCTCAGTGTTATCCTAACTAAGAACTTGCCAAACGGTACTTCGCTCCTAAACCCAGAGTATAATCGTAATAACGATACTTCAATAAACATAGAAAGGGAGCTTAGGCCTGTTTTAGAGCAAAATGAAAAAACATTCTTTGAACCCTCCAAGACAGGAGCGGGGTCTGGAGAAGGTAAGTGTACCAACCTAGAAGGTTGTGATGCATATGAGAAGTCATTTTTAGCGTTTGATCTAAACCTTGGAATCATTGGCAAAGTTCCACCAAATACTGGAGTGCTAATATTAAATGGAGAAAATGATACACAAGCTCCAGTTCAACAAGCATTACTTTTGCAGCAAAGGCTAACTGAAGTAAAACATCCAGATCATACTCTGATTACATATCCTGACCTTGGACATGAGTTCCACCCTTCATCGCAATGGTTCACAGAAGGAGGTCCAATATCAGAATATGT
>JALZGI010000146.1 GCA_030861105.1 Thermoproteota archaeon | reverse complement strand
GATGCCGCTACTGTTGCTGGGGATGCGAGGTATATTTTTGAAGAAAGTGCACCCATTCGACCTACAAAATTACGCGAAGATGAGGAGATACAGATTTCTTTTTCTCCCAATGCTCCCAGATGAGTTCCAACACATGCTCCGCAAGTTGCATTTGTGAAAACTGCTCCTGCTTCAAGATATGTTTCTACGTACCCACGTCTTATTGCTTCTTCATATACTCTTACGGATGCAGGAGTAATTACGCATCTTGTATTTTTATGAACCTTTCTTCCCTTCAGAATCCGGGCTGCAATTTCAAGATCCTCAATCCTGCCATTTGTGGATGAGCCTACAAACGCCTGGTCAATCTCTATGTTTTCTAATTCGTTAACCGAATGTACTAAGTCAATATGGTCTGGACCTGCAACCTTAGGCTCTATTTGATTACATTCTATCTCAAATTCGTCGATATATTCAGCAGAATTGCCAGGATGTATTTCAATTTGTTTCGTATAAATATTATCACTGCTGTTGATATTTGCTCTAGGATTTTGATCCATATATTGTCGTGCTACTACATCGACTGGAAACACAGATACCTTGACGCCACACTCCATTGATGCATTGCATATGCATGCTCTGGAATCCATGCTGAATTGGTTTCTTACATCCTCATCAGAAAACCTCCATTCTAGTGCCTTATAATTGGCACCATCTTCGCCTATTTTTCCGATGTAATCCAAAATTAGATCTCTTGCAAATACGCCCTTGTTGAATTTACCAGATAAATTAATCTTTATTGTCTCAGGTATTCTCAACCATAACTGTCCTGAAGCCCATACTGCAGCGACCTCAGTGCTTCCAATACCAGCTGCAAAAGCCCCTAGGCATCCTGCTTGACATGTATGTGAATCAGCACCGAGTATCATCATACCTGGGGCTGCAAGGTACTCGAGGATGTATTGATGAGAGATGGACCCTTCAACTAACAAACACTTATGCTTTGAAGCAAAATCTCTCATCATGGCATGCAAATTTGCTACCTTTTCATCTGCCGCAGGAAAAGTGTGGTCAATAACAAGCAAGGTCTTTGCCGGATTATGTAGCCTGTCTATATTCATTTCATTAAGGGACCGAATTGCTAGAGGACCTGTGCTATCCTGTGCCATCGCAAGATCCACGTTAACGACTACAATGTCTCCCGATCTGGAAATTACTGTAGATTTGTTGCTGTTATCTGCTTCAAGACCCTTTATGTTTATTATCTTTTCAGCAAATGTTAGTGAAATATCATCAGCAATGTTTTTGAGATGACTGTGGTCCTGCTCTTCTTTGTGTTGTTTTAGAGATAACGAGGGCGATGATGCTAATTGAATTCAAGCCTCCTTGATGCTCTATGAGTTTTCATGGATTAAATAAGTTATATCCACAATATCAGTCTAAAACCGACAAAGACTCTGTTACAGGCCGTCGTTCGTTTCATACTACAATATATGTTCTTCCATTTTAACAAATTACTAAAATGTTTTTTAAATGGAAGTTTTAAGCTGTATTGGATTTACCGTATCAAGACGATCTTTCATACCTCAAATCATCAATATATCTTCAACTGAAGAAATAACTACAATTCCAACATTTGATTTGCCTTCAATCTTTGCTGATTGCCTAATGGTGTTTATCACATCTCCAACCTTGTTTTCATCTACTATAGTTACAACCGTATGTTTAATAGAATAAGGCATTTTAGTAGTTCTACCACCTTTGCCATAAGAAATCATATATTTTTCTCCTTTGCCCATGCCTTTCGATTCGTAGAAGGTTGCCTGAATATTCATAGCCTCTAAGGCAGACAATACTGAATCTGTTTTTTCCGACGGTATGATTGCCTCTATTCTTTTCTTTCCAGGTATGGTATTGCTATGACCCGCAGCGGTACCCTCTTTTCCATGCTTGTGGATTTCATCTTCAAACGGTAGGGATGAAGGCATCGGTGGCGATTCCTCTTGATTCATTTTCTTACACCTCTACCTTCTAATTATCAAATATAATATATTCTTAGGCTGTATAGGCTTTAGATTAAACTTTGGCTCACGTTACTCATGATATTTATTAGATTTAGCTCGCTTAACCTATGCTATCTCATGCTCTTTAGGCTTAGATATCCGCTGGCTGAGTAGATTCCAATAAATGGCAAGTATATATGTGACTAATGTTATTCGGAGCGAGCCAGATGGTTCCCAAACGTAATACATATCTCAGTTTCTAGTAGATGCTGGGCGTGCCAATAGGTAGGGCTGAGGGGTGGATATATCAAACACAAACAAAGACATATGCATGGCACGAATTTTGAAAAGAGATTACTCAACTTTGCCTTCTTTCATTTCTTCGGACGAATTAATCTAGACTTGTCTTTAGCGCCTTCTTCTCTAGGTCCATGCTATTCCTCAGGATATGCCTCTTCATT
>JALZGI010000109.1 GCA_030861105.1 Thermoproteota archaeon | reverse complement strand
GGCTATGGGGTTGTTGGTTATTGATGCACTAACAAGGATCGTCATCACTATTGTAAACATGGAGAAAACTAATGAAATATCAACTATTGTCCCTCTTATTCCCAATTCCTAGAGATCCTCTTTGTTCTAAGTAATATCTTTTTTGAAGAATATCAGATGACTATGGCAGCCTATAAACTAACATTTTTTATCTCCAAATAATACATCATTAGTAAGATAGTGATTAACACGAACTTATGGGTTATAATGTGAGGATAGTATACTTACCTACCCGTGTCATTCTAGGGTGCGAGTAATAGAGGATAGACGTATGATATGACAAGTCTCTTGGGGGACAAAAGCATACCAAAAGTCATATTCCACTTGATGATTCCTCTATTACTCATTACTCCTAATCGTCATTGTATAACTAGGAAAACAGTGGCAAAAGTATTCGGACTAGAAAAAATAATACGACGCTTATTGCTATTAGTCCTAGTATAATATCTCTCAATGCATGATTTCTTTTTTTATTTTTCATGTTATTCCTCGATGTCCTCGCATAGGTCTAATTCCTACTTACTTCGCCTATGATTATTTTTCTCCTTTCCTGCGGATCTTTTTAAATATTAATTAGAGAAAACCGATAACTCGTGCGGATACGTCTATTTATGCGCTCGCTTCAATATTTACTTAATAGATAGTTAACTGTATTATTTCACTTATATGAACTTAGATAATGATACAAGGCGTTTTCTTATTGACAGGTTAAAGTGGCTTGGGCTATATTTTGGGATTGGATTTCTACTAATTTTTATACTGCCCTATCCTTACGATTTATTCTCCATTATTGCTCTTTTTATTTTGATTAACCTATGGAGGGGTAGGAATGTAATGAAAAAATATGGTGGAATAAATGGAGTAAAGGATATGCTTGGCACACTCTCATCAAATAACGATCGGCATGTGTCACTCAAATATTACTGTATGGGTTGCGGAAAAGAGCATAGAGAAACTGCATGTCCTAGTTGTGGCTCCAAAATGAAGAGGGTAGGCTGATGTGTCATAGCCTTCAAAATTGCAATCTATCTGCTTATTAAGAACAGACAACTTTGTACCTTTACCATAGTTTCATATTCACTTTTTACTAGATTTCCAATCAGTTCTAATGATTGGCTTTCCTTTCATTTTCTGGATATAATTGTAAGCAGATAAAGCTGCAATGGCTCCTTGACCAGCGGAGATAACGGCTTGTTTGTACGGCACATCTGTTACATCTCCTGCTGCAAATATTCCTGCGTGAGATGTAGCACAGTACTTATCTACTACTATCTCTTTATTATCATTTAACTGAACCAAATCTTTTACAATATCGGTTTTTGCAGTATATCCCATTTCTACAAATACTCCATCAACTGCTATTCTAGATTCCGAATTGGTTTTAGAATTGAAGAGAGTAAGTGATTCAACTTTAGGACCGCCATTTATTGATCTTACTTCGGAATTTGGAATAAATGATATTTTGCCGTTAGATTGTTGTTGCTGTCGTAGCAATAAATCAATGGTTTCCTGTGAACCAATAGGCTTATCAGTTCTATGAATTATGTTAACTTTTGATGCTAGTTGTTTGAGATATATTGCTGCTTCTAAGGCTGATTCTCCGGCACCAACAACACTAACAGTCTTATTCTTAAAAAGAGGACCGTCACAAACAGCACAATAGGAAACCCCTTTTCCCTTTAATTCCTTTTCGCCAGGCACATTGAGATCTCGGGGTGTTTTACCAAAAGCAAGAATTATAGTACGAGTGTCATATTGGTTATTACTAGTGGTAGCAGTTGTTTTTACCGTAAAATGTCCTTCTTTCTCTTTCTGTATAGAGGAGACTTCTTCATATACAAATTCAGCTCCAAAGTTTTTTGCCTGTTGTTCAAACCTACTCATAAGTTCAAACCCTCCTATATGCTCAAAAGCTGGATAGTTTTCTATGTCGTTTGTAAGAAGTGCCTGTCCACCAATATCTTTTGTAATTATGAGTGTCTTAAGGGCTTGGCGACTGGCGTACATAGCAGCAGTTAAGCCTGCAGATGCTCCTCCAACGATTACTACATCATACATATAGATATGAATAATAAATAGCAAATTAGGAATAAAAAATCTTCTTCACGTCATTATACACAGATTATTCCACGAGAATGTCATAAGCCCTCTAGTTCAGCTGGTTACAATCTGCTTGACTACTTTACTTCTCTTCGAGTGAATAATTCTACTATCGGTAAAGATTTAAGGAAGAATTATTTTGCCCATCTCTAATCTTCCTTAAATCTTGCTCTATAGTCCTTGCTCTCTCAAGCAAAAAATGAAGATCACATGACAGTCCCGGAACTAGTTTCATAATTGCTTCTGAAATTGCTGCAGCAGGTCTGAATTCTGATGAGCCCTTTAATATTTTTCCTAGCAAAACAATAGCATCAAAATTCCTTCGTACACCCTCATTTAATAACAATGCAGGGATTCCACTTACAGACCCAGTATGTAACTCTTGTATCTCAGCCTTTTCCACTCTATCTTTGGCTCTTTCTGTGCTTGCCACGCCGTATACCCTTTGTAGATCATGTTCCCTAGGAGATTCCTTTGATTCTTCAGTAACTATAGAGCCAGAACTAATTACAAGTTCACATTCATATTCTCTTGCCCATTGCAAAATTGTTTTTGATACAGTGTAATACATGGATTCATTTAGATTTAGTTCGGATATAAGAAAAGCCACCTTGATATCTTCATTTGCATAGATCCTAGCGGGAAAATTTGCGACTCCATTATAGACCATAGATAATGGTGGAAACATTGATGAGTCTAGTATCGAAATAAGTTCAATTCTTGTAGACCTCATAAAACACGTAGAAGCAATTGAATTTGTTAATCCTCCACTGGGAAAGCCATCAATATGGGTTCCACCCTTAAGGTTAACTCTTTTTACTGTATGAATTTCAATTTGAGGACCTTGGGACATACTACAATGATAGGGACTTTAGATTAATATTATTTGAGCTTGCTTCTATTTTTTTCGTTTTTTATCTATTGTATCCCACAATTGTTGTAGGCCAATCGCACTATTCGGTTGGTAAGAAATACTACAGAAGATGTGAATGCTATTTCATTACTCCTAAGGTGTTCTGTGAATGCTGTGTCTGCTATAAAGAATGGTAGAATTCTTTTGGAGATAACTTAATTCCAAAATATCATTCGCTTGTCTTCTAATTCACTCGTACTTGAAAAAACCTTGATATAATAATTTAAGGCATCGGTAATCAAAGTGATGGAAATGAACTAAAAGGAAGAC
>JALZGI010000100.1 GCA_030861105.1 Thermoproteota archaeon | reverse complement strand
GCCCTGGGCAGGATTCGAACCAGCGATCTCTATCATACAAAGACAGGGCTCTTCCTGCCTGAGCTACCAGGGCGTCGATAACCTATTCCAAAAGCCAGACGTAATCTGGTTCGTTTAGGGATACCCTACTTTTGGACGAACCAATGCTATTGTTTGGTAAATATAATGATTCGCTTTGAGTAGTGTTGAATAGCATTCTTCCTTAGAAACCTTTACCTTTCTAAGTCCTTACTTAAAAAAAGAGGCAAATATTAGGAAGTTAGATTTGTGCTAACATAGGGATGAATAGATGGTAGATTTTCAACCTAATCAGAGACCAAAACAAATCACAGTTATGTATTAGTGACTAATAACACAGATATATAATAAAGCCTGCCCAGAAGATGTCTTACCATACATCTTTAAGCTTTTAGACATCAGCAGACTTTGCATTTTTTACGAATGCTGTTCTTTTAGGGATAAATTAATAACTATGATACCAAGTAAGAATTCGCGATATTGCTATTCACTAAGATTGGAGCGGTAATTGTTTTGGTTTCGGATATGGAGCGTTCAGTGAAATTTTATAAGGAAACACTAGAGCTGCCTCTTAAGACTCATTCCGATGATTGGACAGAGTTTTTTCATAAAGATACAACTATTGCACTGCACCCGATGAAGAAGAAAGCAAAGGCTTCACAAGAAGACGGTGGAGAAAGGAGCGTTTTAATTGGCTTTATGGTTAGTAATCTAGACGACTTGGTTGCGATTTTGAAGGAAAGAGGTGTTACTTTCTTCAAGACACCGAGGGAAGAACCGTTTGGTAAGCATACAATAGTCGAAGATCCTGATGGCCACCTGATCTCGATCGCAGAAATAAAGTCCAGACCATCGGAGGAATTTGACCTATTAGGGCTATTGGGAGCAGAGTAATATATGAGTGGCCTCTTCCCTGATGTATCTTGTTTAATATTAACTTCCTCTAGCTAACCTGCTTTAAGATATCCAGATCCAAATTCAGATCATAGTAGTATCTTGCCATGACAGGTTTATGTGGATGTATACATCAAAATAAATACCGCTCCAGACTAGTTACAATAGCAATGATTTCTAAGAATTGTGAAATAGCGGATCACGAGAACTGCCCTGCGCTGCCCTATGATTGCGAATGTAGTTGTCATGTTCGGACCCTATCTTCTAGAGAATTGCAAGTTGAAAAAGAAAAGCATGGTATAACAAGAGCGGAGGAACTAAGGGCAGAGACAGTGCCCTAATTGTTCAATTTGTGAATACTGTTAGGTTATGAAGTTAAATAATATATGCGGTACATACAGACAACCCCATCATAGCATACAATACTGCTGGTTGATCTAGTTACAACGACAATGATTCTTTACTGATATGGGTAAAAATGTATCTTTTCTCAATATATATAGGCTATTATTTTACAGATTATGTATAATGCCATACGCTGCAAGATTCTATAGGGTTGGAGAACCTGTCAAAATAGAGGACAGTCCTACTCCGAGTATAAATTCTGATGAAGTACTACTGAGGATCCGAGCGGCTTCTGTTTGCCATAGTGATGTACACGTCCTTTCAGGTGTTATTCCTGTTAATTGTCCTATAGTATTAGGACATGAGACAGCAGGGGATGTAGAGGAGATTGGAGATAAAGTTGAGGGCATAAGGAAAGGCGAGAGAACCGTTGTTCATTTTATAACTCCCTGCGGTGACTGCAAGTTTTGCCTTACAGGCAACTCAAACATCTGTAAGAATATTAATTCTCTGCCTATGTATGGTTTCTCCGCAGATGGTGGGTATGCGCAGTATATGAAAGTGAATTACAAAAGACTAGTAAAACTCCCACTAGCTGTGCCTTATGAATTTGGTGCTAGTTTATGTTGCGCAGGAATTACTGCACTACATGCAGTACAGTCAAGAGGAAAAGTTGATCTTGATAGCACAGTTGCGGTATATGGTACGGGGGGTGTTGGGATGTATATTTTGCAGATAGCAAAATTATGTGGCGCTACAACTACAATAGCCATTGGAAGAACAGCTGAGAAGCTACAAATGGCTCAAGAGAAGTTTGGGGCAGATGCTACCGTGAATCTTACACAAGAAAAGCTGACCGACAGTATCAAAAAGATAACTGGGGGCAAAGGCGTCGATGCAGTTTTTGACTTTGTAGTTAATAATGAAAGTGTAGAAAACTCGACAAAAATTATAGCTAATACTGGCAGAGTAGTCCTAGTTGGAATAGGCAGCGAGCCGGTTGTCATAAATCCCAAAAGACTGACCTTTAAGGAAGCAGCAATTTTGGGTTCAGACGTAGGCTCAAAAGATGAGCTTCAGTTACTTGTAAATCTAGCAGGCTCGGGGAAATTAAAAGGAGTGACTACTACGAAATACAGATTAAATGAGGTTAATGAAGTTTTGATGGCATTAAGAGCAGGCAAAGTCATAGGAAGGGCGTACTTTGATCCTTTCTGAGATAACTGCAAACTTCTTAGCACCTTAAAGCCTATTCACTTAAAAAAACCAACGAAAATAAATTCAAGCAGGGTAATATAGTAATACGCAAACTACCATTTCTCTAAAACTTCATAGATTCTCTAATGTTGTCTTCCATCGATCAATTTCGATGTCAAATATTTTGAGTTGATCCTCAAATTGTCCGTCGCTTAGATCATCAGGTCTCATAAATGTCCAAGTAGTAGTAGAACCGTTTTGATTTGGAACAACTCTTACAAATACATTCCACTCTAATCCTCCTCCAATAAATATATGGTCTACGATGCCAAACTCACGTGAAATTGTATGTTTCATCCGAGATTTTCCTGAAACAGAATGCTCAAATGTCCACCACCCATCTTCACTTTTTTCCATTGATTGTATTGCACCGCCGGTTTCCATATTCTTCATATCGGCAAAAAAATCAAACACTTTATCGACATTCTTGGTTGTGGTCAAGGTTTTAACAATTACTTTTCGTGGAATTTCATTTAGTTCATTTTCATATTCTCCTTTGTTTTTCATGTGTCCTTTTATGGAATAGCATTACTTAAGTTCTAGTTTCCCCTTAGGGGGGAGTACTGTCATCAATGTTAAAAGAGGATCTCAATAAGTTAGGATTAACGGACGGAGAAGCAAAGGTGTATTTATCACTATTAAAACTTGGCTCAACGAAAGTGGGAGCCCTAGTTAACGATTCCTCTATTTCTTATTCAAAAATTTATGATGTCTTACAGAGATTAAGCTTGAAAGGCCTGGTCAGCCAAATTATCATCAAAAATATAAAACATTTCAATGCTGTTGAACCTTATCAATTATATGAATACATAAAAAGAAAGGAGGAAGAATTGAATACTCAAAAAGGGATAATTGATAAAGTAATTCCTCAATTAGCAGAATTTGCCAAGGACAACAGAGATAAAAAGAAAAGTAGTGCCGAAGTTTTTGTTGGTGACTATGGACTTAGAACAGCTTATGAAATTTTATTTAGCAACATAATAAGAAGATCCAAGAAGAATGATGGTCTTTACAAGGAAGAGGTACTACGTTATTTTTATCCTCATGCAGGGTATCATGAAATAGCAACTCCTTTCTATTCGAGGCTATATCAATTCCAAAAGTCAAAAAAGATAAAGCATAAAGGAATAGCCACAATTGCTTTTAAAAACTCAAGGCAATATAAGGAGGAAGTGCCTAGGGATGTTAATATGAGATTTGTAAATTTTCCGCTTCCAGGAACTATGGATATATTTGGAGATAAGGTTTTGATAATATCCTGGAACAACATCGCTACAGGAATACTGATTATTTCGGAGGAAATAGCAGAACATTTTAAGAGTTATTTTGACAGAATATGGGTAATTGCAAAAACCTAGACCCACTATGTCATCAACTATTGTACAAAGATGGATTGGCAAAGAAAGAATAACCGCCAGGCGATTGTCTATCATACCGGCTATTAGAAGAAGACGACATGGTAAAAGACTAGCGCTGAGTACAAAAAATAGCGTGGTTAGTGTATAAAATTAAATTATAGATGAAATTAGGCCCTAAGTGCACACGAGTTAGGACCGGCTTCCAAATCACCCATTTCTATTTGGTCACATGGAACCATATTTTTGTTAATTTCAATTATCGTTTTGTAATTAGAAGGCCTAGGTGAAATTGCTCCTACTAGGTGCTTGACAAACACATTTTTGCTTTCTGAGAGAAGTTTAACCCTTTCCTTTATAGTTCCAAGTGTATCGTATATTGGTTTTCCATGCTCCAAGGCAATTACACCACTATTGAAATGTGTCGGAAGGACGATGGTATCTTCTAGGAAATCCTTCAAGATTCTATGATGGTAGCTGTCATAAAGATCATTTGCAAATTCTTCTGCATTGTCTCGTAGATCAGGCCTTCCTATTCCATCTATGAAAAGAGTGTCACCGGTAAACAGATAACAATAACTATGATGTTCACTGTCCAAATTTAACTTAAAGGCCATGCTGCCCTTTGTATGACCTGGTACATGTATAGCATGAAGTTGAATCTCATCACCTATAGCTATGCTATCATTATCTTTAATCTGATGTACAGCCAATACATTATCGCTGTCTTCAATTTCATAACCTTCTAAGGAGCTCACATAAAGATCAGCACCAGTCATTTTAGCGAGTCTAGATGCACCCGATACATGGTCTGCGTGCATATGAGTGTCGATTACCTTTGTAATGTTTAATTGATTGTCCCTAGCGACTTTTAAAAAAGATTCCTCAATTGCACATGTGGGGTCTATTACAGCTGCATTTTTATTGTTATTCGAACTAACTACGTATCCCACACATCCTTTGGAAACTCGTCTTACTTGCCATATAGTTGCAGGTAAATTCTCAGATTCTGGCAGCTTTGCAATATCGTATATATTGTTCCATTGAGCCGTACCCCCCTTCAGGCTCTTTACATCGTACCCAAACTGTGATAAGACTCTCGCCGCCATCATTGATCGATTGCCATGAGAGCAGAC
>JALZGI010000095.1 GCA_030861105.1 Thermoproteota archaeon | reverse complement strand
GTACACGGTAACTCTGAATGGCCAGTAACGAAAAGCTCATTACTCGGATCGTCAACGCCATAAGCCTCGCTAACTGCAAGAACTTCAGCGCCTTCATTTCTGAGTCGGGAAATGGCAAGACTGACGTCTTCTACACTAATATACCTGGATGTATCCAAAAATTGGTAACAAGTCTTGAGGTATCTATTTGGTGCTAAAGGAATATTGCCGATGTTTGTTCGCTTGACTACACTATTTTTTTCTAAACCAACCCCCATACCAACTATTCCAACCTTAGCCGTATCACCTTCGAGTAAAGCATTCACTGCTTGAGTCGTGCTATGCGAAATTAACTCGATTTCCGGATTTTCTAAGTGGGAGTAGGCCAGAAGTTTTGATAGGGCTATCAATATGCCGTCGGAAACCCCTTGATCGGATGCATGGGTTGTAGGAACAGTTACACTCGCAAGTATCTTGGCATCATAAATGTCGATAGCAACAGCCTTGGTAAATGTACCTCCCACGTCGATTCCAATCCTTACTCTTCTCGTCATTTTAAAAACCGCAGGCGCTCTTAATCCATAAACTAAACTCTATTTAAATTGGATGTGATATAAAGGGCATGTCGATTCTAAAAAGCTGTGATAACCTCCTTGACTGGCTGAATTACTCCCATCTTTCGAAGTGTCTTTTCGAATTCTTCCTTCCTGTCTGATACCAGGATCTCTAATCTTCCTTTCCCTGCTTTCTTAAGCATTCGGTTGGTAACTAAAAACTTCTTTACCTGCCTAGCGGCACTCCTAGATGGGTCTACTAGTCTTATAGAAGGGAATAGCGATCCAATATATTTCCTTACGAAGGGAAGGTGGGTGCTTGCGAGGACTATAACGTCGACGTCCTGGTCCAGTCTTTCGTTCAAAGTGTTCAATATAGTATCATAGGTCCGTCTTTCGTTGGTGAGATGGATTCCTTGTTCGACTAATTTTACTATCTGAGAGGCATCAAATCTTGAAACAAGTATGTTTTGAGGTATCTTTTTTTTTATTTCGTTATCCAGTTCCTTGCTCCTTATCATCCCGGTTGTACCAAGAATGCCGATATGTTTCTTCCTCGTTAGTCGAGAAGCCTCTTCAAAGGGAGGGATGACGCCCATTATGAGGCTCTTACTTTTTATGCGTAGTTCGTGTAATACCTGAATGGAAGGAGTATTTGACGCGATAACAATAACCTTTGGCCTATATTGCTGTAAATAATTAATTGTATCTGTCAAAATTTGTAGCAATATATTGTGCGCTTTGTCCCCGTATGGAAAGTGTTTTCGGTCTGCAAAATAGAGTATATTTTCGAAAGGCATTTCCTTTCTCAGCTCTCGCACAATGGATAGAGATCCTATCCCGGAATCAAATACAACGATCGGATTATAGAGCAACATAGTTCTTTCATAAATTCCGTCTAAAAAATACTTCTTAGATAAGGAAAAAAGTAGTTTAGGTTTCAATACGAATATGATTAGCGAGGCGTTGTGACGCGACAGCGGAACCGAAATTTTCGCCGTAACTGATTAGTTGAAGGTTGACTGGTTAGATATCTTGCTTGTAATTGTCGAATGTACTTCGCCCGGTAGGTTCAGCAATCTTTTCGTCTATCCTATGAGACAAGGCTTTGTACATCCATCCAGACACCGAGCAGGAAGATCCGCAAGAAAAGAATTCTTACATGCCTAGCAGCTTGCTCTCGCTCCCTGCTCCTACCGTTCAAAAAAGAAATTGATTTTGGTTTGCCTAACACATTTATATGTTGCTAAATTGAGGATTGATGGTCTATATTTAGTGAAGGTACATGTTATAGTACATGGGCAAACAGACCTAATGGAACGAATAACCGCCAAGCTAGTTTCAAAGGGATACAGGAAAGAGGATATACTTGCAGCAAAATTAGATGAAGCAGGTCCGGTTGGAGACTATGTAGCAATGGCCTGGCCACCATTTAAACCTCGAGAAGTTGTTATCAGCCAAATTGCTGCAAAAAGTCAGCATAACGAGAGCTCTCCTGCCCCGGGTGCATGGGGGACAGTACAACAGAACGAACTCTACCGGATTTCCCTGGATTAGCCAGAACGAGCTGATTATCAATGATAGCGGACATATCCTGATCCTAGCATTTACGTTTTTCCTTATTTTTACACTGTATCGGTGCGTATGCTTTTTATTATTATCTATCACGATTCTATAAATCAGCAATTGTTATCCTCTACGACCCAAAAGACCATGAATGCGGCCATATTTATGGAGCCGAATAGAATTATCACTCAACGCATAAAACTAACAAATCATGAAGAAACCTGCAAAACTACTCTATTACGAGTCAAGGCCTGCGCTTTATGCGGTTACGATGCTAGAGTGTTTAGACATGGTCATGAAAAGGTCACCCCTCCAATCATTCTCGGACATGAAATATGTGCCGAGACAATAGACGACCTAAGACTAGCTGACGGGGGCGTGATACTTGCAGGCACACGAGTAGCCGTTTCCCCGCTTATTCCATGCCTTAATTGCATCTATTGCTTGAGGCGCATGTACAATCTCTGCATCGATTTGAAAGAGATCGGCTCTAGTGTTAATGGGGGGCTTGCTGAGTTCGTACAAATTCCTCAGGTGACGCTGAGGATTGGAGGCATCATTCCTATTCCCAATAAGTTGGGAGATGAAGAAGCTTCTTTGATTGAACCCCTTTCGTGCTGTATCAATGGACTTTCTCGCCTCAATACGAAGAACATAGAAAATGACCACACTGTTTGTATAATAGGAGACGGTCCGATAGGTCTCATCCATTTAAGGCTTCTGTGCCTATTGGGAGCACATTCCATTGTCGTGGGAAGAGTCGAATCACGAATGAAAACAGCTAGGTATATGGGGGCCAGTTCTGTAGTCGAAGCAAGTAATGACACAGCCTCCACTGCAAGGGTAATCTTCGATCTCACAAATGGATTAGGAGCTGACATAGTAATAGTTGCAACCAGCGATCCTAACGCTTTATCGCTGGCCACAAAAATAGCCAGCAAGAACGCACAGATTAGTTTGTTTGCAGGAATGCCCAAACATACCCAGCTTCATCTTGATGTAAACTCACTTCATTACAAGCAAATATCTCTCGTCGGCAGTTTTAGCGCCACCCCAGATTCGATACGACAGGCGATCAAATTTGTCTCCAACAACCAATTGAATCTTTCCGAGCTGATTAGTCACTCCTATCCACTCTGTAGTATTGAAGATGCCTTCGTGGCAACAGAGAGCTTTCGTGGTCTTCGAATTGTCATAAACAGATTTTGAGGTGAAAATAAACCGCTCCCGCTGTTGTTAGAATTACTTTGCCACCCCGATTAGCATAATGGCCACGGGAAGAC
>JALZGI010000044.1 GCA_030861105.1 Thermoproteota archaeon | reverse complement strand
GTGCAAGGTTTGTCAATGATTTCCCCTTGGCCCCTACAAGTCTGACATGGTTCCAGTGATACGAATGTCGAAAACCTATTTTGATTAAATACACGCCTCGTTTGGCCTTGTCCGTTGCAAACGCTACATTTTCTTGGTTTTGTTCCTGGCGAAGCGCCGCTGCCATTACAGGTGCCGCATCTCTCAAGCTTAGGAAGCTCGATTTCATCTTTTCTGCCCTTCAGTACCTCCTCTAAAGAAAGTTCAACATCGTAGAGAATATCACGACCCTTTCTTCTAGCCGCGCCTCCGAAATTGAATCCAAAACCGAACGGGTCACTGCCTCCTCCCATGCCGCCAAATCCCCCGCGACCACCAAATACCTGTTCAAAAATATCCCTAAATCCTCCAAACCCGATATCTTTGAAAATCTCATCAAAGTTTGCTTCAGAACCTCTGAAGGCGTCTTCTGTCCCCACATGACCGTAGGTATCATATCTTTTTCTCTTCGTATCGTCAGATAATACTGCGTATGCTTCAGAGATTTCCTTGAACTTTTCTTCTGCCCCGGAGGATTTGTTCCTATCCGGATGATATTGTAGGGCTAACTTCCTATACGCAGTTTTAATATCATCTTTACTTGCAGTTCTTGGGACACCTAGAACTTCGTAATAGTCCCTTTTGCTCATACCTGGATGCCAGTGATGTCAATCATTTTAGTCTTGTTATTAGATAAACTAGGGAGGGGAAGTTGTTCCCGATGGTCCGCTGCCTCCCGCAAACCCGCCTGAGCCTTCTGCGGGTCCAGCCTCTGCCCTCTGACCTGCTGCGCCTGGTGCGCCCGCTGCTCCTGCTGCCTTGTAAACTTCTGTACTTACTTCGCCTAAGATGGTCTTGAGTTCTTGTGTTTTTGACTTTATGTTATCGAAATTGTTAGAGGATATGGCATCTTTGAGCTCCTGGGCGGCCTTATTGATTCGCTCAGCTTGTTCAGGCTTTATCTTATCCTTTAAGTCGTCTTTTACGAGTTTTTCAGATGAGTATATGAGATTGTCCGCCTCGTTTTTAATCTCTGCCTCTTCTTTCTTCTTCTTATCAGCTTCTGCGAACTGTTCAGACTCTTTCTTTAGTTTTTCGATTTCATCTTTTGAAAGCTTGGCGTTCGCCGTTATCGTTATCTTTGCTTCCTTGGATGTCGCCAGGTCCTTGGCAGTTACGTTTAAGATGCCATTTGCATCGATATCAAAAATTACTTCAATTTGAGGAACCCCTCTTGGAGCCGGAGGGATTCCAGAGAGGTTAAACATTCCAAGGGAAACACAGTCAGAGGCCATAGGCCTTTCCCCCTGCACAACATGGATCGTGACTGCTGTTTGGTAATCAGCAGCAGTCGTGAAAACCTTGCTTTTCTTCGTAGGTATTGTGGTATTACGATCGATCAGTGCTTCCTTGAGCCCGCCAAGTACTTCTACTCCTAATGTCAAAGGTGTGACATCGACCAAGAGTATATCTGTGGAAACATCACCAGCTATAATAGCTCCCTGTATAGCAGCTCCCATTGCAACGGCTTCCATAGGATCGATACCTCGTTCTGCTTCCTTACCCATTACTGTTCCAACAAAATGCCTAACCATCGGCATTCTAGTCGGTCCACCGATAAGTATAATCTTGTCAATATCAGCGGGTGATAGTTTCCCATCTTGCAGGGCCTGCATAATAGAGTTCTTACACCGCTCGATTATTGGCCTAACAAGTTCCTCAAGTTTGGCTCTTGTTAGATTTAAAACAAGATTCTTGGGTCCCGATGAAGCATCGTATGCGAGAAACGGCAGATTGATCTCTGTTGAGACAACATTTGACAACTCTATTTTTGCCTTCTCGGCTGCCTCTCTTACCCTCATCATGGCAGCCCTGTCATTCTTAACATCTAGACCAGATTGCTTCCTAAATTCGTCTACAACGTAGTTTACGAGTGCATTGTCCATATCTGTTCCTCCAAGCTGAGTGTCACCGGAGGTGCTTTTAACCTGAAATACTCCGCCGCCCATTTCCATAATTGTCACGTCAAGGGTCCCACCTCCTAAATCAAATACCATGATTTTGAGGTCTTTCTGGGCCTTATCTAATCCATATGCTAGGGATGCAGCTGTTGGTTCATTAATAATCCTGACTACCTGCAGCCCAGCTATTTCTCCTGCATCTTTTGTCGCCTGTCTTTGATTGTCATTAAAATAGGCTGGTACGGTGACTACCGCTC
>JALZGI010000042.1 GCA_030861105.1 Thermoproteota archaeon | reverse complement strand
GGATAGATTTAAGGTCGCTCCAATATCCTTAGAATATCGATCTTGAATTAAGAGTTAAAAAAAATTTTCGTATTAGGCAAGGCCTCTACTCGCAGATCTGGTTCCAGTTACACCGGCATATATTATCTGAATGCCTACTATTAATAACGCTATTGCTAGTAAGAAGCTTACAAGCTCTGCTCCAATAACAGGTGCTACCATTATCATTAAGGATAGTCCAATCTCTATCACACCAGCAGCAATACTGAATATTCTTGACCATCTGCCTCTTGTCTTATCTGTTGCACCATGATATACTCTTGCTATACCATCAAATAAGAGGCCGATTGCAAGTAAAATAATCAGAAATACTCCAACAACGCCAGGGAATGCCATAACTATAATAGATATTATAAGGACCAGGATTCCAAGACCAATAGTACCCCATCGTAATTTGCCTGGAGCAACTATTCCCTGTAATATTCTCTCAATTCCAACTACAAACAATACTACTCCAAGTATGAGAACAATCGTGACAAATGTTAGAACCGGAAATGCAAGAATGTACACTGAAAGTATGATGGCTATTATCCCCAAGCCAATCTGAGCAGCACGCATCCAACCTGGAGATTTGGTCTCTGACATGGTCATAACTGATGCTAATTGATTACTGTGCCAGACTATTTATCTTTTCTAGAACTTAGTAACTGACCAAAAGCATTCTAGAACTTTTATTCCTTAATTACCCTGGGGCCTTACTATTCGCGTTTGCGATACTGCTCCCATACTGCCACATCTATCTCTCTGGAGGACAGCCGTCGTGTGGTAATATATTAGTTGCATTGAATAACGTATACTTGTTACTAGTTAAAACCTCTGTTACCTATACTATACTCAGGGAGATAAATAAATTCTATGGTAGAATAACCTACAATAATCTTTCCTATGTAAAACATAGGGCAATAAGTATAGTTTTTGGTAAATTTACGTTATAAATTCTGAGATGAGTCTGTCACAATCCCTTTGTGGCGACATTACCATATAGACGCACAAAACGATGATAATCCGGCTTTTTTAATTGAGCGCCTATTAAATATTGTAATGGATATTGTTAGGGGTAATTATAGATAGTAAGTCAAAACCTCTGTTACCTATACTATACTCAGGGAGATAAATAAATTCTATGGTAGAATAACCTACAATAATCTTTCCCTAAGTAAAACATAGGGCAATAAATATAGTTTTTGGTAAATTTACATAGAATATAAAATCTACTACATTGTTATATGCATTATTTAGTCCAACTGTGTTCTATTGCTTGTGCATACAGGAAAATGCCATTCCGACTTCCACTAATTTTGTCGTAACTCATTTTGGATTAGTCTGTGTTTACTAATGTAACTTCTGGCAATGCATTTTTATCCAACAAATTGTCCTCTATATTGATGCCGCTTCCAGAGTGGGAAGCTACTGCTATATTATTATTTTTTTATTATACTTTCGTTAATTGATACCACCGTTTAGATAAGATTTAGATTATTGCGTTCGGCGGTTTACCGAAGAATGCCTTAGCCTGGGGCCTATACAAGAAGTATACTATTGCTATACTGATTATCAGATGTCCTATCGCGAAGAAGTTTCCAGCCGCAATTGAGATGATACTAGTCACAATTTGTATGTATGATACAATCAACGTAATTGACCAAGCCCATCCTTTAGCCTTAAGCAAGCCATAACTTACGACCAGGCAATTCCTATTGCAATGAGGACGCCGCCTGTCGCTAGAAGCAACGCACTTGCTTCCGGAACAAATGCAGCAATGGTCAAAGGAGCAAGTCCGCCCACAATAGAAAGTATGCCGACTATGATAGCAAGTATGCTATTATTGTAATGCCTAGGGGTCGACGTTTATATGAATCTCTTTCCGTATTAAATCATTTATTTATCTTGTATATAATAATATAACCTAGCCAGGTGAATAAATTTCGTAATATTGGTAACATATTCTCACCTTTGCCTCATGATCCCTTACCTTTGACCCGCTTCTCTGAATAATGCACATTAGGTCAGACACAGACATTATATTATATACTAGAGAAGTATGGAGAAGGAAGTATATTAGTTACTCTTCAATACCTAAAACTATTTTTTGGAGTAAAATCTCATACTCCTTTATTGTTAAACATTAAAAGACGCGAGGTACGAGTTTGAGTTTGAAGAATATCTATTGCACCCTCAGCCAGCTGGCTAAATGTTGAAGAAATTAACTTCTTCTGCATATCTCATAAATAATGCCTCCTTTAATTATTGTCCCCCTCTCCCGCAGAAGCTTTTCTTATCCGATAGATCTCCGAGTCGTAGAAGACAGGGGAGCTGTCAGTCGCCGTCTTACAAAAACCGCAAGCACTAGAGGCAAGAGAGAAGCCAAAGCGAGGCTTAGGAATATTAGATTATAAGAATCTGGAGAAGGAAATGATCCTGCTACTCCTTTTACAACGGCTTGATGTGTTTGCATATAGATTCCTGCAATAGCAGGTCCTACAGAGCCTCCAACCAGATTAAAGAGAACAGTCATTCCAAGGGATATCCCACTGAATTGCCTTGGTGTAGTTTCCAAAACTATATTGAAACCTCCAACCTGGGTCAAAGATAATCCGGCAGCGATTATAGCAAGATTGGCTGATACTAAAAATTCTGTTGAATGAAAAATAAACAGACTAAAAAGTCCGATAATACTTATTGCACTACCCAGGATGGTTGGTCTTACATTTCCAAGTTTAGAAATTATAAACCCAGATGATGGTGCAAATAACAAAAATACAACCATGAATGGAAGCTGAATACCGGCAGCCGTCGTGGCATCTCCCTCAAAACCCAATGGCTGTGGACTTCTTACAAGTACAGGTATAGTTTGAAAAAGTGTGAACATTACCAGAAAAGTAATTACGAGAAGGATATTGGCAGATAGAATTGTTTTATTTGTTAATAGGTGTAAATTAACAAGAGGGGATTGTGATCTCCTTTCTATAATGATGAATAAAAATAACGAAACAGCTCCCAGACATAACAGTATTAATATCAATGGCGAACTGATCAGATTGTCTGTCTCAGAATATGAGAGTATGAACAAAAATGAAGTTATAGTTACTGCAAGAGTTATCGTTCCTTTGATATCTAAATTCTTGGTACTGCTCTTACTTTCATTATCTCCCTTTGCGATATCGTTATCAGAATAATTGATGACAGTCTCCTTGCCTTCTGTACTCCTGACCACACTACTGTCAGCTTCTGATGAAGATATACTTGGACTGTCATGGATAAATTTTCTAATAACAAACCATAATCCGATTGCAACAGGAACCATCGAAAAGAAAGTGGCGCGCCATCCAAAATATTCAATTATACTTGCAC
>JALZGI010000033.1 GCA_030861105.1 Thermoproteota archaeon | reverse complement strand
TCTGAGCACTGTCTATTCTTCTCTCTTCTATCTTCTGTATTTTGTGATGTAGTCCAGGCTTCTTTTAGAATTGCTGTTAATCTTACTAAGCATTTCTCGTACTCTTTGGGTAGTTGTTCGTCTATGTATCTTTTGATATTTTGTTTGGCTTGTTCTCTCTAAGATAGGACAAGTCTCTACTGATAGCAGGTTGGCTTATCTGCAATATCCTGGATATTTCTAATTAGTTATTGTTTTGGCTAGATAACTCTAATGCTTTGTTTCTACACCCATTCTAAATTGTTCATATTTTCCCTCGTGATTTTAGGGCTATTCATTGTCACTCTTGACAAATTATGTTGCAACTATCTACTTATGGGAAGAAAAACTCTTCTGCCATTATATTGTTAACATATTGAACTAACTTCCTCTGAATTTCAAGTAATCCTGTCTGCAATAGTCTTTACAAATGGAGTAACAACTATAGTGATAGGAAAGCCAATTATCAGTGTAGTCAAAAATATACTGAACCACATTTGGAAGAAATTTGGAACGAATCCTATATTTATTATGGTAACAGATAAAGAGGTAAGCAAAGACATTATTAAACCCATTATGGCTCCAAATAATAATGAATAGTATTTCTTAGGAAATTTCCAACAATTTCCTTTTCCTTTTTCATGTATATCAACAGGCTTTACCATAAACTATCACATGTTATCAAATTTTCTATTCCTGCTAATAAGGTTAACGCACATTGAATCATCATACACTTCTTTTCTATACCATTCTCTTGCTATTGCTCGCACCTGACGGATCGATTTATTCAAATTGGTTTGCTTGAGCTCTTCATTCATTGCCATTCCTTCAGCAAGGATTCCTCGCACATCTGAATATCCCATAAATTGGAATTCAAGTATTGATAGTGATAATGCATGCTCCCGGCCTGAAAATGATTCATTACTGTAAACTCCTCCACTTGATATCAAAGTCAGAGCTTTTTTCCCAGTATTTGATATGACCATCTGGCCATCATTTCTTTCCCCAAATATGACTCCCTTTTGTATCACAGAATCAAACCACGCCTTTACAATAGCTGGCATTGAGAAATTATACATTGGAAATGCGACTACCACAATATCTGCAGATTTCAATTGAGCAGCCATTCTATCCATTTTTGACAAAAGTTTCTCTTCTTCTGGTAACAATTCTATTTCTCGAAAATTTCTCTTGATGTATGCTAACAAGTTGTTGCCAACAAACATGTCTGGCACATCGTCTGAAAGGTCTAGTTCCTCGACATCAGAAATACTGATTTCCTCTCTGACGGCATCCAATAATTTCTTGGTATTGGATCGTTCATTTCTAGGGATGTATTTTACAATCAGAGTTTTCATAGATTCATAAATAGTAAGCTGATATTAATTTTGGAAGGGTACATTGTACTACAAAATAGAATGATGAATACCATCTACTATTATTATTATAGTAAATCTTAGTCAAAGCACCTGTGCGTTGAAATAAACAGTAAATGTTATGAGATCAGAGATCAGAAGAAAAACCAAATATCAGAACTTTCTCAAAATGGTAATTCAATTTGTTGTGTGTGAGGAGAATAAACGGCAAGAACCCAATTATTATTTTACGGTCTCTGAAACCTTATTACCACTGCATTTTTGGTGACATCAAATCGTGGTACTATGCTAAGATCAGTTTTCATGATCTCATCTACCACATTCATCAGATAGTTTGACCACTTTTGTCCCATAGTGTGTAGTAGAGTAATTGTGTAATCTCTTCCTTCATTTTCAATTTCAAAATGTGCAAACCCTCCATATCTACATAATAATGATAGATGTGAAAGATATGTTTCCAAATTAATTTTCTTAGATACAAATAATATGAATTCCCTGGATAAGGCGGATCCTAACTCTCTAGAAATTGTCTCAACTTTTTCATCATCTATTGATTCAAGAAAAGCACATAACCCTCGTGGATTAAGACTAATGGTAGCAAATCGCTCCCTAAATCGGTCCCATTCTGCATATTTTGTCATGATAGAAGATATGAGGGCATTAACGCTAATTCTCTTAAGCTTGGCATCTCTTTGAAGTAAATCTTCTAATTCCTGTGTAATTCGGATAGTGCGCAGAAGAGTTTTTTTGCCTGCGACCAAATCAATTCTATTGGATCATATATTATCTTTATAAACAATTGCATCATATTATATCTCTACTATCTATAAAAAGATGCAATCTCTTTTTTTGTCCAATAATCTGTAGTTAGTTTATCAGAAAGTCTTTAGTGATATATAACAATTAGGTATTAGAAGACTTGAACCTTATATTGTAAATACCATACATGACATATTACCGCTACAAATATGCGCTATCAAAACAAATCGAAAATAATAATAATAAATAATCCTTAAGGGTGGAACGTTTTTAATTGTTCTTTATTCTAACCAAATTATAAGCCAATCTAAGCACCGACTTTCCTCCTAAACCATACATAGTTAATGTTGGCGATTATTGATGAGAAAATCAAACAGGCAGCCTATGAAGAAGTGAAAAGCGTTTTAACGAACAGTAAACTACTCTTGGAATTTGCTACTCTCTCAGTAATAGAATCATTGAGAAGCGACCCTGAATTATATAATTTTGTGTTGTATAGTACTTCAATTGGAACTGCTTCTACTACTTATGGTTCTAACTATCTTTCGTTAATATCAGAACGACAACAGCATCAACAGCAATCATTCAATGATAGTTATATTACTTTGATATTAGAAGAGTCTATATCTAAAAAGCTTTACAATAAGCTAACAACAAAATTGACAAAGGGGACTATATCAGCAGATACAGTATCATGACATCGTGTTATGAAAACATGGGGACAAACCAATATTATCGGCTTATTATCAATTGGTCTTGCAATCCTCCTCCTTCTTGTGTCCTTGATGATGGTTGTAATTTCTGTCAATGCATTCTTGCCTAAAGTTCATAGTGATATTAATGATAAGAGCTTAAGTTTTCTAAAACCGATATCCTATCTAAGATTAATAGCGGAGACGAAGGTGCTGATAATATTGGTGAGTATGGCCATCGTGAATATCATTCGACTGGTTGTGATTTCCAAGGCACTACTGAAAATATCAATAGGCTCTATGACCAAATTGTGAGTAATATTGATGACAAAGACGCAATTGCTGAAACATTTGGGCTGCTTTTACA
>JALZGI010000473.1 GCA_030861105.1 Thermoproteota archaeon | reverse complement strand
ATTTGGTGCTAGGTACAGATGCCCTAGATGTAACATTTCTTTCTCAAGGGTCGATTCTCTGCAGCGTCATCTTGAATTAGTACATGGTACTAAACCCATACATCCGACGAGGATACTTATTTTAGGTGGAGGATTTGCAGGCGTGAAAGTATTAAGGAGACTCCAAGATAGATTTCAAAATGATGTCAGTTTAGATATTACAATGGTAAGTAAAGATAACTTTTTTCTTTTTACTCCTATGCTACACGAAGTCGCATCAGGTATGATCGAGACAAGGCACATTGTAACTCCCATTAGGGCATTTTGCAACAGAGCTAAATTCTATGCTGCTAAAGTAAAGATAATCGATTTGGATAATAGACAAGTCCACATAGAGTTACCTTTATCTTCTTCCGTTGCCAATACCAATAGCAAAAATTTATCAGACTCTTCTACCACTACCACTACGACAGGTTATCTAAAACAAGGACAAGAAAGTAATCATCTATTACTGTCTGATGTCAGGATAATGCAATTAGACAGACTTTCGTATGACTACCTAGTAATAGCCTTGGGAAGTGAAACAAAATTTTTTGGTATGCCAGATATTGAAAAACATGCACTTACTATAAAGAGTTGGACGGATGCAATTGTAATAAGAAATCATGTTATCCATCAACTTGAACAGGCAGAACTTCTACTAGGACAACAACGACAACAACGACGACGACAAGAACCTTTCTCCAACGATAAAGGAAATATTAACTCAGATCCAAATAGCACAGCTAGAGAAAATCTATTAACTTTTGTAGTTGTTGGAGGAGGATTTGCAGGTGTGGAGACTGCTGGAGAGCTAAATGACTTTTTACGTGATGCAGTAAACGACTATTATCATAATATTGAACCTGAGGATATTCGTGTAATAATCATACAAGCTGGAAATAGACTTCTACCTGAGATGAGTGAAGAATTGGCTAATTTCGCTATGCAAAAACTCATTGAAAGTGGCATTGAAGTAATGCTGAATGCTAGGGTTACAGGCGCTACGGCAACTAGTGTAAAACTAAAAGATGGAAAAACTATTCCTACAAATACCATAATATGGTCTGGCGGTGTGGCACCTAATCCTATCATAGAAAACCTTACCTGTGAACATGATAATAGGAGTGGCCGTATAAAAGTAAACAAGTACCTGGAAGTAGAAAGATATTCAGGGGTTTTTGCATTAGGAGATTGTGCGCATATAATAGATCCCAGCACTGAAAATCCCTATCCACCTACAGCTCAACACGCAATAAGGGAAGGAACGGTGGTAGCTAAAAATATAATTTCGTTGATAGAAGGAAAGCCAAAGAACAAGAAGGCATTTGACTATAAAACAAAGGGAATGATGGCATCTATTGGAAAGAGAAATGGTGTTGGTGCAATACTAGGGTTGGAGGTACAAGGATTTTGGGCATGGTGGATATGGCGTATGTATTACCTAGCTAATCTTCCTACGCTGCAAAAGAAATTAAGAGTAATGGCCGATTGGACTCTTGATATCTTCTTTAAGCGTGATGTAACTATGTTGAAGACTGTATTGGAAAATATACAACCTGTCAACTTAAAATAGAACTGGTTTTCTAGATAAGACAAGATTGATTCTTGTTGCATTATTAGCAATTTCGGTTGCGAAATAGCAAATTATTTAGTCTAAACCTTATTACTCCTTAATAATATTCACAGGAATGTCACATTATGTTATTAAGTTCCATTGCCATCTACTTTATTAATTCTATTCCAACTTTATCTCCAACTTTTATTGCCGTATCCTTATATTCTTTCATTGTGATTTTAAAGGTAGGAGTGCCTCCAGAAATTCCTCCGCCTGCACCCAACATATTAGACATGACTTTAGGTAGATTTTTCATTATGTCTTCTGGGGAGATAAATGGTAGTGCTTCGCCACTTTTGCCGAAAGGACTTTGTGGATAACTACTACCCCCTCCAGTTCCTCCTCCCGATGACCTGGGCTCATTGGGATCAGTAAACGTAATAAACACATACTGACCACCTTCTTGTGTAGCTTCGATCTTAGAAACTATAAAATCTTTTTTCATTGTTTCACACTACTGAATGATTTGAAACAGATTTCTTCTGCCTCTATTTATCTTTCCTATTATGGGAAGAGGATAGCTGCATCTTTTACAGCAATTATTATTATCAAGATTCCATGAACCTATGCTATACCCATAGCGTTCTATGGCAATATTTTTGCATTCCGGACAGTAGGTATGTTCTAACGGATGACCGGGGACATTTCCAAGATATGCGTACTTCAAACCTTCCTCTTTTGCAATGGCATGATGCTTCTCCAAAGTTTCAATAGGCGTCAGACCAAATTCCATCATCTTGTAGTCTGGATGGAATCTTAAAAAGTGAATTGGAGTGTCGGGTCCAAGTTCGTCATATACAAATCTGCACAACTTTCTTGCAGCTTCCAAATCATCTCCAACCTGAGGAACTATAAGATCAGTAATTTCAGTGTGAATCTTTGTCTTATACTTGATTTCTTTTAACGTCTGGAAAATTGGTTCGGCACTTGGTATTCCTATGTATTGTCTTACAAACTCCTGCTTCCCACTTCCTTTAAAGTCTACAGTTATGCAATCCAAGAATTTACTCATCATATTTACTGATTCTGGAGTGTCATAACCATTTGAAACAAAAATGTTGAAAATACCTCTCCTGTGGGCCTCAATTCCACAGTCTTCTGCAAATTCGATGAAAATTGAAGGCTCATTGTATGTGTAGGCTATACCATGAGCACCATACTGCTGAGCATTATTAATGACTTCTTCAGGCGTCATTTCAACCCCTTCTACTTTGCGTCTCTGAGAGATATCATAATTCTGGCAATATTTGCATAGCCAGTTGCAGCCTGTTGTAGCTATAGAATAAATTGCTGTGCCTGGCCTGTAGTGAGTTACAGGCTTTTTTTCAATTGGGTCTATATGACCTGCGATAACTTTGCCATATACATATAAATATAAACTGCTATTCGTGACTCCTCTAATACCACACAACCCGGTTTTACCTTCAGGAATTTCGCATAGCCTGGCACAGGCTGTACATTTTATCCTGCCATTAGGAAGTTTTACATATAGTTCTGCTTCCTTCCCTGTTATTTCACTTTGTTGCACAATATTATATCGCTGTGATAGGATTTAAAGTAAGTCTTCTTTTAAAGCTTTTAACAGCATATCTGCCAAGCTGTCTACAACCATACCAAATAGTTTTGCACCAAACTCCGCTGTTGCTTTAGTTGTTTCTCTACCCACTATTCCTGATTTTGTATATTGGTCCATTCTATATTCAAAAAATGTACTATAATCCTCTTCATCTACAGCTTCTTTCATATTTACTAGATCTGGTCTTACTGCTAGCATACAAGATGTTTCTCCAATGTTTGCATGAACATAGGAAGGTAGAACAGGACAATCTTTAGTAGACTGAGCCATTATCTGAGGTGTTGTAGCCCACCAATCCAATACCCTTATTTGCATTTCAGGATAGTCATAATG
>JALZGI010000010.1 GCA_030861105.1 Thermoproteota archaeon | reverse complement strand
AAACTAGACTAGGGTAGCCTATTTTTATTTTTTGATACTAAATTAGAATGATTGGTTTTTAGCTTTTGCTGATTGTCAGGTTACAATTCTTTAATTCATTTTAGTATAACGATAATTAAAGTCGGTCGACTAGATTAGTGGTAAATATTTAGAATAAAAATATTTCTGGCCTGCAAGTCTTCAATATTTGCTATGACTATCCAGACTTTCAACAGGACTTTCTATGACGATCTATGACGACAACCCGCTGAGCCTTGGGACCCTGGTGCATATTGTTCTAGATTCCTTAGACCGGTTATCTCTATCTATCTCTCTTGTAATTTACTCATAATTTAGTTCCAATCCAATCCAATCCTAGTCTTCTTCACCTGTCTCTCCGTCATTTACATCTTGTTCTATAGCCTGATCAATTTCAGTAGCTGCATCTAAATATAGATCCACAAATTCAGGCCTAGAGGCAGGTGAATTGATTCCTGTTGTGCATATTGGCTGCAAATCTTTTGTTGTTACCACACATGCCTCATACTCATCTCCAGCATTTACCTGAATATTTGGAAAAGTTGCTACATACTCTATTATTCCGGATCCTGCTGCAGGTTCTGCGTTGGAGGCAGCAAGAGTTCTAGGATTCGATGAAAGAGCTGTTGTTGTTGTTGTTGTTTCTGCTGCTGTTGTTGTTGTTTCTGCTGCTGCTAATAATACTCTATCAGTATCTAGAAGTTTCACTTTTGATGCTTCTCCATTATTCACAGTTACAATAGTAATTATATCTCCTTTTGATTTATCCACTCCAAATACTGTCAAGATAACTTTGAAAACATCTGTTCCTTTTCCTGTTTCTGCTTGTATTGGATTTATCATATTACTAGCATAAAATAGTGCCAAAACTCCTACCATTACGGCAGTCAAATATGGTTTAATCATTGAATTATCACCTTACTTTGTATGTATTACGCCAATATTAATGATAGTAATATTAATAAACATTAAAGAAGGTGAATGTTTATACCATACAAATGGTATATTCCGCCACAACGGTATCTAAGAGCAACTTACTCTCTCGTTATACAGAGTTAATTTGAAATTGGCTTTCTTATGAACAAATCCTTGTCCATAGACAAGGCTATAGTTTTTGGCCCTGTTTCGGATCCCAAGGGTGTATACGGTCTAGCTATTATAGAAACGGAAGACGAGACTATTGCTCACGATATCAGGATCAACGACCCCGCGATTAAGCATAATGCCGGTTTTAAGTCGGAGATCCATTTAATGCCTGAAGTAATTTTAAGAAGATGAATCTTTGATCACAATGACCATGACCTTGTTTTATTCTAATGACACAGAATGTACATCCATCTTCCAATTTACAGCTTGTACTCCGCCCGTAGGATCCTGTTTATGAGCTATAACAAGGCTTTTACTACCCGGTTCGATAACTTTGAAAGCTAATGTATAATCTTTGGCGAACTGGGGAAAAAGGCGTTTGGTATCACATGAAACTATAGATACCCTTTTGCTTTTCAATTATTCGAGCATCTTTTAAGTTCTTGAGGTTACTGTATAAACCCTTTTGGTTAGGCTCAACGTTTCTGCAATCTGTTGGCTGCCTAGTTAACCTTGGGATATTGAAATATCTGATATGCCCGTTCACCTGATATCGCCCCTAGCGCCTCCTGTAATGAGATTTCTCTTCTTTGTGCTCTTATCCACTGCCATCATACTATCAATTATCCTATTTTTTAATGAACTCAACGGGTTCTCATTAGAAACTGCATCATACTTACATTGAGGAGCGTCAAGCACTATGAAAAAACATAATGTTGGGAGATCTTTGAGTCTTTTCTAAATCTCAGGACTGAATCTGGGCACGACATTCAGCATTTTTTATTCCATTCTTCTCGCCTGCACGATCAATTATTTGCTGTATCCCATTTAGCATAAAGTCTTTTGAATATAATGAAATTTGTTCACTCTCCTGTTTTGAAATAAATGAGTTAGGTTGCAAACCAATGTTACCAGCTATAGTCTTTTTTGATGGATCCAAATCATTTATGGTAAGATTTTCAATCAACCTTTCAAAATCGTGTTTTGTGATTATTGCTTTCACGATATATCTGTCTATGTAATTGTTGTTTGTTCCCACTGCTTGAGAAGAAAGGATCTTCATATTATACCGAGACGCGAAGTTGTCAACTTCTCCTTGCGTCCCACTAAAGATTACTGGTATCGCAGCGCTTGGTGATTCAATAGAGTTTGCCTGAAGTTTTAGGACCAAAATTTCCTTCTCAGCTTGCAATTTTTTGTACTTTTCATAAGCATTATCTAATAATTCATAACACTGACCGTTTACCTTCACGTTTACATGTTTTTCGGGATAAAAGCTATATGCTAGGAGAAAACTAATTGTTCCTCCAATTACGAGGACTATAACTATCGGAATTGCCACTTTACCGAAGTTGACCATCTGTTAAGTTTCAACTCTTTTTTCTGAGCGTCCATTGCAGTATATTACAATGATCTTGATTTCATATAACTCTGATCTGTATCTATCTGAAACATAATATCATGATATAATATTATAACACAGAAACTATAATTCTAATAAAAGTCTCTGCCACATACACTAAAAATGATTACAGCAGCGAGTCAGAAGAAGAAGCAGAAGATGAAAATGGTGAAGGCGAAGAGTAAGACAACTTCGACTATGATCACTATCTAATACTATAACCTGAACTATCTAAATATTATAAATACTAGTCATAGATAATGAATCAAATATTCTTAACGGCAACAATAATTATAATTGCAACGCTATCTGTTTCTGGGATTGTTGCTTCCTCAGTGGCATCGGCTCAGAATACTTCCGGAGGGACACCAGAGAAAGCAAAATTACCAGCCGAACAGAATATGACAGGTAATGCAACCAACACAACCATTACCGAGGGCGTATCTCCAAACGCCACTGGCTGACCGTAGTCAAACAACCCAAAAAAGAAAGGAAATGGAAAATCCTCCTCTGTGGGTATGGGCTATTGTTGTAGGGTTGATAATAGCTGGAAAGTATGCCTATAGATGGAAAACAACAAAACAGTTGGCTACGGAGATGGAACAAAAGAAAAATTCAAGTAAAGCTACGACAAATAGCAGTATAAAAAATGACAACAATACTGAGAGCGCTACAGGTGTTAGAACCGCAATCTCACATAAATATAGTCGTCATAAATATAGCCCCAATTCCTATAGAGATTACTTCGAAAAAAAGAAGAGAAAGGTTAGAACTTCTTAGACTAATAATGTTTCTGAAACAACAAGTCAGGAATCTGTGGTGATCTCGATACAAACTCATAAAGTAGGTGTTCCTGATTATGGGTATCAACCCTGAGGTTATTCTCATAGGTTTTCAACTCTTCTTGCTGCTGATACACCTAGTCAAAACATTCTTCGAAGGTTCAGACAATTCAACATGCAAAAATGGCCAAAAGAAAAAACAAATTCACCAGGGACATAGCC
>JALZGI010000467.1 GCA_030861105.1 Thermoproteota archaeon | reverse complement strand
GTTCAAGCGTTCAGCGGGCGGAAAAGAAAAGAACTCATTTCCATCCAAAATTACTTTTTTTCCGAACCTTTGGCAGACGTTCTTCAGCATCCTGCGAATCATGGGAATACTAGTATTACTCGCGCATGCGAAGGAAACCATACATTGAAAAGGATTTTGGCGCATAAGACGCAGTCCAGGATATTTATTTATCGACTGGGATACTAGCATATCTCCGGAAAGACTAGAAATAATTTTACTCAAATTATCGTCAAGCCGGAAAACCTGCCTTTCCCAACAGTGGAAACGAGGGTAAGAATAGAATTGCATTTTAGGACTAATAGTTTCTCGATTATTATTCCGAGCAGATCTGCATTCTCCAGTCTGCATCACGGAACCAGAAGTAGTTAGCTTCAGTATATGTTTCCCATATGTTCCGTACCATGATAAACCATGCTTCTCCCATAAGAACATCTGACCACTATTGATGCTAATTTCGGGATTGAAAAAGGAATAATCATATTCTCGTGTCTCTGAAGAGGGTTCTGACAAGCTTCGAAATCAACCTCTTTTATTCAAAGTGATTTTCTAAGAGCCTACAAAAGATTTGGAGCATCTTGTTTTATTTTTCTCAAGTCGTAGAGTAAATCCTGGATTATTTTCGGAATCTCCTTTCTAGCACAAACTAGACAAAATTGCTGCAGAGACAAAGGATATGCAAAATATTTCTCTCCCAAGCTAATATCTTTTTTGCAAGACACACACTTCTTTATCTTATATGGATCGGTGTTCTTGGTTATCACATACAGGAACTACTTATTGACTCAGCGTAATTTATGCATTCTATTACCGTCACAACTATAAATCCCACGGAGGTAGGGTATGCCTCTATATCTTATTAGAACTCTATAATCTCACCTGCATCAGGTGCACTTGAGTCATATCCATATTTTTGACTAATCTCTTCTGCAAACCTGGTACAGGAAGGACCATCTCCATGAACTGTTAGAACTTTGGGATTGCCTTTCACTCGATCAAGAATCTCAAATAACTCGCTTCGACTGTTATGTCCTGAAAACTCAAAACGCTTTACATCTGCCAGACATTTTCTTACTCTTCCGTCAAACATCGTAGCCCTTTTGTCAAGCAGCATCTTGCCCGGCGTCCCTTCGCCCTGATATGATACTATTGCAATACCATTCCGGCTATCCTTTGCAATTTCCTGGAGGTAGAATACCGCGGTCCCTCCTACTAGCATACCTGCGGGAGAAATTATTACACATGGCTCTTTTACTATCTTTTTTCTTCTACTCCAACCGCTAACCCATTCCGTCTCTGTTATTGCTTTTTTAAAAATTTCAGGGTCCCTGAGAAATGCAGGGTGTTTCATCATAATCTCGTTTGCCTTAAGAGCCATTCCATCCATGACTGTTTTGTGAGGAAAGTTATAGGATTTCAGAACGCATGCAATCTCTTGAGCCCTTTCTACAGAGAAGGCGGGAATAAACAGGGTTCCGTGTCGCTCTATCACCTCATAGGCAAATTCCAAAAGCTCTTTCTCAGACTGTTCACGAGGGGTTTGTTCTGTCTGAGAATAGGTACTTTCGATAATCATCAAATCTATCTCTTCGAAATCCAAGTCTGCAGGTCTCAGGAGTTTCGAGCCTCTTGTGTTTATGTCGCCAGTGTAGAAGAGTCTCCTCTTGTCGTGTTCTACAATCACTGTTGCGCCTCCTAAAATATGCCCTGATTCATGCAGCGTTACCTTTACGTCATTCATCTTGTATATATCCCTATACTCCAATTTTCTAGAATGCTTCAACATTGTAACAAGATCGAGGTATTCAAATGGTAAATAAAATCCGGATATCTT
Organism: Thermoproteota archaeon; assembly: GCA_030861105.1. Taxonomy (GTDB): domain Archaea; phylum Thermoproteota; class Nitrososphaeria; order Nitrososphaerales; family Nitrososphaeraceae; genus TH5893. The sequence continues at coordinate 3,664 of JALZGI010000467.1, read as the reverse complement.
GATCATATCTTCGATCAGTAATTGTGACAGTTCAAAAGTCGGAAATGTGCCCAGAGCTTGTACATCTGTGGATTGCGACAAGAAAAGAGAGGGAACAAATCCTGAGTGGTCCAAATGAGCGTGACTTATTACAACAGCATCCACATCCTTTGGTTTGACATGCATTGGGAAAATGGGTTCTCTTTTCAGTAGGACTCCGTAGTCCATTAAAATATTAGTATGATCTGCATTTACAAGGAACGCCGATCGTCCTACTTCCTTTGCTGCACCTAGAACAGTGACTTTCATGCTCGAAAATTTAAGCAGTGGTAAATATTTTAAGTCTTTTCATTTCCAAGACGGGTGTTGACTAATCAATCACAACTCGCCTTAGTAAGTGAATGTGATTTCCCATAACCTACCCTTAGGTCATTCTTCTAAGTCACCATATTACACTTTGAAGGAGCAAATGAGAAGGGAGATCTATGCTACCAAATGTATGAAATATCTTACATTCCTGGATTATTCGACTCTGGAGGCATCGGGGAAAAGTGTTGAATCAAAACTAACCGAGAGGGAAAGGGATATACGACTGTTACGACAAAGAGATTCTATGAATGCAGATGCAATTGCTAGTCTATCAGATAAAATGCAAGAACTCGTGCTAAAAGTTCAGGAACTGGAAAAACTAAGACACTAAACTATATTCTGATACGTATGAACTCTTATGCAATATGAAGATTAAAAATTGAGATTAGAAGACCAGCATGCACCCAACTACAAGGCACATATGATTGAGCATTACATAGCATAGTATAAGGTGGGAGATATGAAGCAGTCTAAGGTGGACTATTATTTTAATTGTATAATTGTATCGCACCTTTTCTCAAGAGTATTATGAAAATTATTGATTAGCCGCATACACTGCCACCGCTAGACAAATTTTGCAATGTCTCTAATTTTCCCATTTTTCTTGGCAAGACTGAAGATAATTTCTGAGACCAGGTCTTTCAACTAGCATTCGTGTTCCAGACACATATTTGCTAGCTCCACCGTATACCTAACCCAGTCGTAATATGAAATGTCAAGTATGATATTTGTAATGTATTATCTCGCTCCCTTTTCTTTATAATATATCTTCGATCTTCTATGCATGCATGCACACATTTAAAGAACGTCTGGTACTGGGTCTCTGTCTTCTTTTACCGCAGCCCACATCGATTTCTTTCTTCATATTCTAAATATCCCTTAGTATTACCAAGGGGAAGAACGCTCAGCATATAGAAGAACATTCCATAAGTCCATAAAAACTTGTTTGCATATACATTGTGCATGTCGAACACGGTAGACAAGCAAAAAAAGGAAATTATTCATACCTGGATTGCTGGACAGTTCTCTTGCACACTTATTCCCAAGCCCCTGGCACAAGAGTGGTTTAGACAAGCTATCGCACATCGTTGTGGAGGGAACGCCAGAAGGCATTTCTGGTAAAAAAGCTGGAGATATAGCAGTAAATGATTGAACACTACACACTGCATTCATCCCACGTGTGGGAGAACACCCAAGAGACGTAAAGATTCCATACAATAAAATAGGAACGCTGCAGCCTTCAAAGCTTGCCGGCAGTGAGGCTGCAGTGGCCCAGAATTCACCTACAGGAGTAAATGCGTAGGAACCATGATTGATCCGCTAACTAGAGATTTAACGTAGTCTATTTCCGATAAATGCTCCTGTGTACACATTATCAGTACCCAGTTTATCTCAAAAGTAGTACAAGTCTTAGCTAGACCTGGTACTGTACTATCCTTGCTAATCCGTGGAGTTAATATAGAGGCTTATCAAAAATGAACAGTTCATAGTTTTATCGCAGATCTTTAACTTTACTACTACTGCCTAAACTACGATGATAGATTCTGGGGTTATATTATCAGGTATTGCTAAAGCCCTTAGCATACACAAGTCACACATATCCTACTATATCCGTAAAGCTAAAGATTTAAGTTATGTCAAAGTCCTCAGAGTGCGTTTAAGATCCTTGAGCTAACACAGGCTGGCAAAAGTTTTCTCGCCAGGTATACTAATTCATCATCATCCAACCGGTCTACTATATGCAGGGCTGAAAACATCAGGTTCAAGGCTGATATCATCAAGATGCCAGCTCACCTTAATGACTGGCATAAAGATGAGATGAATAACTGGACACAGTATTGTATCGAAATAAATGGAGTCAAAGTGCATATCAATTAAGTAAGTCAGCCTACAATAGAATGCATACCTTCTCCTATTGATGGAGATAACGTTGAGGATATGAAATCACAGCTTTTGCAGGATTGTATTGCTGTATGTGGTGAGCTGGAAGAAAGGTTTGATATGCAGATAGGGAGATTGCATCTAAAGGTGAGTGGGTTGTGTGTGACCCCGTTGCTAAGTCACTGTCAGACCAATTTGGCCAGATTACAGTAGAAGGTATTGGCAAGGTTAATGCTTCAAAGCCCGGAAGAAGAGGCGAGTTTGATTGGTTTGACCCAAGAGACTGTGCTGACTATATGGCAATGCCAAAGAGATTAGCTATATGGAACAACAACAGTACGACATGCAAAAACAGCTAGATACCGTGACAGGTTCAATTGACGAAATAAAAAATCTGCTTAAAGTGAAAGTGAAAGAACAGGAGAACTGTATTGTTGGGAACATCCAAATATAATGGGCATGACTGCTTGGTAACAAAAGCTACTGGGCAGGAAACTAATCTTATGACAACTGCTGCCGAATATCATCGTTATAGGCTCAATACTATAGAAAGAATTTCTATGGGCTGTATTGAACTTGACAATCTACTTAGGGGAGGTATCGAGACAAAAGCCGTAACGCAATTTTATGGATACTCTGGCTCAGGAAAGACTCAGATATGTCATAGTCTGGCTATCATAGTTTCACAAGACAAATCCAAGGATGGAGTGGACGGTATATATATACGTAGATACTGAAGGTTCGTTTAGACCCGACAGAGTTTCAGAGATTGCCAAAGCCAGAGGCTTTGACTCCGATCTGGCTCTTGATAATATTATCTTATATCAGCCTCTAAACAGTGAGATGCAGGAATTGATCGTAGAAAAATCAATCCCTGAAGTTTTAGCCCAAAGTACGGATAAGAGGATCAAACTAATAATTGTGGACTCTCCAATAACACATTACAAAAAATGAGTATACTGGCTTATCAGAGCGTTCTTCCAAACTACGGAAGCTATCCCGGTTCATGAGCAACCTTCAGAGGATAGGTCATTCATATGGAGCTGCGATTGTCGTAACCAATCATGCCAGCACTATTCCTGATTCTAATCTCGTAGCTGATATTGATATAAAGAAGCCTTGAAGCTAAGAAAGTCACCCCATCCTATTTTGAAGGGATGTCATTATGTTTCCAAACTAAAAATTATCTCCGTAAATAGGAGGGTTTTGTGAAGCGTAAAGTTTCTTTATTTATAAATGTTTTAGCCCCAAATGCCTTTTTTTCCATAATATAGAAAAAAGATATGTATCCTGTTTCCTTTTGCAGTTCTTTTAGCTAACTCCCTGGCTGATCATAGATTTTAACCTCATTGGTCAGAGTATCCTTTTCTCTCTTTATGATATCCTTCTGCATCTAGTTCTGTCAATTGCGTTTCCGGTCTCCTTATCCTCCCCG
>JALZGI010000591.1 GCA_030861105.1 Thermoproteota archaeon | reverse complement strand
GCGTAGCAGAAACTGCAAGGTGGTACAAGGAACAGGGATACCTTTAAATCCACTCGGCTCACGGCAGCGGTGAGTCGTTGGTCCGTTTATGGACTTGAGTAGCCCAACTATCCTTAGACAGTTTTTCGTATCGGATAGGCGATTTACATCGTATGAATCGATAGATCCTTTGAGTATTTAAAGATAGATTTGAATCTAAAACCAACTCGATATCATCGCCAAAAAGGCCATGGTTGATCTCATAGACAAGCCTTGCTTCACCGGTAAAGCGTGATCCGAAGTTTAGCTGTTCATATTCATCGAAATAGATAACACAACCATTAGGAAGGTAAAAAATCAGTTTCTCAAAAACCGTTCGAGCCGAGCTATAATAATCGCAATCAATCCATACCAATATCGGCAAGTGGGTTTTAAAGGAACTTAAGAGCCCTTCCGTTAGGGTTTCGTTAAAATATCCTTTATGAATTTGATAATTCTTATAGTGGTTGGAACAATACTCCTCAAGTTCTTCATACCTTCCTCGGAATTGCCCTTCAACCCATGTATCATTTGCAATGAGATCTTGGTCTTTCTCATCCACAGGAGATGGCATACCTTTGAATGAATCAAAGGTGTGCACTATGACTCGATCAGCCATATTTAAATACTTTGTGGCATAGAGCATCTTAGTAAATGCATAACCATCGGATGTACCAAACTCAAGAATTGAAAAATTACCCTTATAATAATGTTTGAATTCCTTGAGAACGGCATAGATAAGGTCCATACGATAGAAAGTATTTAGGGAAAGACGCAATAATCTGCGAGGCTTCTCAATTAGGTTCAAGTAAAACAGTGTCTTCAAATAATCCCCGGGTAACAACTTACTAAACAGCCGAAGTATTGTCATCAAAGGGGAAGGATTGATTGGGTAAGAATCCTTTTTATCGGACCTAAAGTCCCTAATAAAATTAATCATATTTCTAGAGTTCGCTTAAGACACCGGCTTTGCACACACGGCGCCTATCTTCTTGGTAAAGAGCCTATTTTTCTTTCCATACAGAATGAAGCTGAGCCGGAAAAACAAGGTATAAAGTGCGGAGACCACCATTAAGACATAATTTAGAGGATTGGTCCAAAATACATATAAATTCAATGGAATAACCTTAATGTTCTCGAAATTAGAATATTCGAGAGCCTGTTTCATGGTATATTCGGTGAAGGTATTGTAATGATCAAAATTTTGAGCTAAGGCTTCTGCACCTGTTATAGGATTGGCGCCGTTGAGCGCATGCACGAGGAGGGTCCCGCCTCCTTGCAGCTTGCTCCAACAAAGATTAAGGAATTCTAAGATCTCTTGCTTGGTCAGGTGATTAAGCTCTTGCTCGCAAAAGATAACATCATAGGGTTCTTCGCTCCCCTCCAGAAATTCAAAGGCGGTAGCCACTTGACAATTGAGATTTCGCTTCTGGGCATGCTGGATCTTTTCAGGGAACGAATCAATGCCCAAAACACGCTTATATCCCTCTTTATTGAGCGTATTCACAAGATAACCAGGTCCACAACTGATGACCAGGATTTTTGCATTTTTATCTTTAGGAATATATTTTAGATAATTATATCTATAAAATTTATAGAAACTATCGTATCCTTTCTCAATATCTTCAGGTGCCTCCCAAAAGGAATCAAAGGGTTCAATCTTCGCTGTCAACTCACGCCTCGATGTCATAAACTCTCTCCTTATTCCATTACCTAACGAATCAAATGAATATAGAATATTACTTTGACGCTAAATTACCACTGTGAAGATCGTATTACAATGCAGCTATCACGCCTGTCTCTCCTCTAAGCCTAAGCTATAATGATTGGCATTAATTTTGCTTATACCGTAACCGTAAGACCCTGATGCGCATACTCTTCTGTAACTACGAATATCCACCGTTGGGAGGCGGTGGCGGCATAGTCAATGCCTTGCTCGCCGAAGAGCTTGCCAAACAGCACGAGGTGACTGTTCTTACCTCCCAAGGGCTCGGGCTTCCGGGTGAACGTGAAGAAAATAGCGTTCGGGTTATCCGCGTACCCGTTCTCTTCCGCCGTAAACAGGCTACAGCCAATATTCCTTCTATGCTCGCCTACCTCCCCATGGGTATACTAGCGGGAAAGAGATTGTTAAAAAATACCCACTATGACGTGATTAATACTCACTTCGTACTTCCTACCGGCCCCGTAGGACGGGCTCTATCGCGTTTTGCGAAAATTCCTCAGGTCCTCTCCGTGCACGGAGGCGATCTGTACGATCCCAGTAAATGGCTCTCTCCTCATCGCCATGGAATCCTGCGGGTGTGGGTGAGAAGGCTGCTCCAGAATGCCGATCGAATCGTAGGACAATCCCGCAATACGCTTGACAATGTCCGCAAATTCTATGATCC
>JALZGI010000577.1 GCA_030861105.1 Thermoproteota archaeon | reverse complement strand
TTGCACCATTTGCATTGGCTCAGGAAGAATTAGAAAAAATAAGAAATTGAAACTAGAAATTCCATCAGGCGTCGAAGACGGAATGACTCTTCAGCTACGTGGCGAAGGAGAACCATCTGAGTCTGGTATTGCAGGCGATCTATTGATACGTGTCCATGTTAAACCTCACCCACAATTTGAGAGGTTGGAAGACGGACATCTACTCCACAACCTTGATCTTCAATTCACCGACCTTGCTTTAGGAACGGAGCTCCGAGTGCCCACCCTTGAGGGTAGTGAAAAAGTCAAAATTCCGGCCGGTACACAACCGAATACAATACTTAGGATTAAAGGAAAGGGCCTGCCCCGTTACGGTAGCTATAGTAAAGGTGATCAGTTGGTCAGGGTCAACGTAAAGGTCCCAACTGCATTAAGCGAAGCACAAAAGTCCCTCCTAAAGGATCTCGACAAACAGCTAAAGTACGAAGCAGAGAATATAAGGCAACATTTTTAATACAACTCTGTCCCATCTCTAGAACTATGCCATCGTCTTTTCAAGACTGCTTTTAAAGGAATGGTACTCGATCTTGACTCGCTGATATTGATTATGCAACCAGAGAAATGGAAAGAGTGGTGCACGAGGTTATAAGAAACACTGAAAAGCAAATTCCCAAGGATCGTACGAGGAAGCAAAATTAGACAATGGATCTACCGTCCGTCAGGTGAGCCCCAACGTTTATGACTACTAAGTGGGTCAGATAATATTACATTGTAAGAGGTTACCTGGAGCACAAAGGAGACCCTCCCTTGAATGCTGATGGCACTTCCTTGACTTGAATCTAATGGACTAGAAAGGCAATACAGAAAAAATAGATTTGCATGAAGAAATCGAACCAAATACCGCAAAGTCAACTTGCAGAGCTCGGGAGTTCTACTTTCTTCGTTGTGGTTAATTGCCGTTAAGTTTCTTTACTAGTCCAGATGCCTTTTCTATTTCATAAGAGTTATTATAGTTAATTCCATCCTCAAGGTTATTTTGTATTGCATCGAATACATCATTAATTCGATTTCCCATTGACGGAGATTTTCTATTAAGGTGATTCTTTATCTCCTCCTTGCTGGCTGGAAAGGTTAAACCTTCCAGTAAATTGGCTAACTTTGACGCAACGTTCTTGTTAGTCGCCTCATTTGTTGGCGCCTCGCCTGAGATATCCCCTACTCTCTCAATAGAGCTAGCAGTCCCACTCTTAGTGGGATCGGTATAGTTGGGGTCGGAAGAAACATAAGACATAGACTATTAGCTCTTTATAAAATGGATTATATGCTTCATAACTCTTTCACCCATACGCTTTAGGATATTCACGGTTAAGTAATAATAGCGATCTCTATGGATCGTCATCTCTAGGCCCGAGATTAAATAATAGTCTGTTACCTTGATTAAGACTCAGTTAACAAATAATAGTAGGTGTCGTGATTTATCAAGGGTGCAGATGTGGCAGAGTGGTCTTTCCTTTAGGATTCGTGGAAACATAGTAATGCGTCGGCCTTGAGTCCGACAACTGAAAGTAAGCCGATTCGCCCTCGGGCGATCAGGAGTTCGAATCTCCTCATCTGCGCCATATAGTATTATGGCGAAGTTCTCGTGGGCGCCCTTTCTTGTCTATGCTTGACCTTTTGACTATGCTCAGACCTTATTCGTCTATCGAATCTTGAGATCAGTTCCTTACACGCACTAATGGGATCAAAAGCTACTGCCTTCGCTTCGATCACGCCAGAGCGCGTTATCATCCTAGCTCGCAGAGAATATTTTCGAGTCTTGTGTTTGTCCGCATATATTGTTACCTGGTTTATGCTTTCAAGTTTTCCTTGGATTTTGTTCAAGAACCGCTTCATTTCCTCCTCAATTTCACGTTGAGCTTCATTGTCTTCGAGATGAGACATGTGGATACTCGGACCACTATCCTTAGGAAGAATAACTTCTAATAGATCTTTAGGAGTGACTATTCCAATTGGTCTCTTATCCCCGACAATAATGATTTCCTCATTTCGCCTAAAGTGTTCACTTATCTGGTTTAGCTTAGTTCCTCTTTCAACTGCTACCGATCTTCTTGCGATATCTTTGACCTTTACTTCCCGAATAGTCGCCATAGTGCCCACGCCTGGCGATTTGGTAGCCCTTTCACGTGGAGTAGCAAGAATTTTGATTATATCTAACGCGTTAATAACACCGGTCAGAACCCCATTAGAATTAATCACGGGGAGTCGAGAAATATTGTACCTGCGAATTTTTGTCATAGCATTACTTAATGTATTATCATCCTCTATGACAATAGCCCCAGACATGACCTCATCGACTATGGCATGACCGAAGTCTGCAGTTAAGGCAACATCTGTTTCACTTACGATTCCAATTATTTTCTCGTTTTGAACCACCGGAAGTGCTCGCTTACCAGTGGCCACAATTAGCTGAGCACATTTTTCGATGCTGTCTGAAGGACTAAGACCAGGAGTACTTGAAACGAAAGTCTTCAATTTCGCTGAGGGCACAGCGTTTACTACGAGAAAATCCTTAGCAAATATCATTCCGCCATAGTTTTGGTGATCATCAACAATAGGAATTTGATTTATGTTGTTGTCGTACATAACACTCAGGGCCTTGGCAACCGTATCTTCAAGATTTAATGAGAGAATTTTGCTGATCATGATCTCCGATACATTCATTCTAGAAGGACAAGGTCTGAGCATACATTAAAAAACCTTCCCATAGCACAGGATATTATCTAATTATCTGTTATAGTTCGTTAAACCTGTTTTACCACAGGACTGGGGGGCAGATTTACAAAAAACTTTCACAGTATACCAAATGGTATGGGCCGACTTGAGAAAAATGCAATAATAGAACTCTATTTATAAGAGATATATCATTCCTTTGTCATTGTTCGACTGGAAGTTGCTGTCAAAGCAAAATTGCAAACCTGCATTTGGCGCGCTTTTAGCATTCCTGTTTACATTTAGCACTTTTGTGTCCCTTTTTCCTCAAGACGGAAATGCTTCGACATTGTTTGAAGGAGGCGGAGAAAGTGAAGACACTTCAGGCAGCAGTTCAGGAGCCCCTACTACTGCTTTGGAGATCTGTGGTAATCTTCTGGATGATGATGGTGATGGTTTGGTCGATAACCAGGACTCCATCGATTGTCCCGAGCCAACTGACCAAGCACCTACTCCAACTCCAACACCTGAAGTAGAAGAGGAAGAAGCACCTGAGGAGGATGAAGAAGAAGTAACACCTACTCCAACTCCAACACCTGAAGTAGAAGAGGAAGAGGCAGCTCTAAGCACCAATGAGTCACTGACTCCTGCTGCTGAGATATGTAATAACACCTTTGACGACGATGGCGATGGGTTGGTCGATTCTGAGGACACCGAAGACTGTCCTGCGGCTGCAGCACCTGAAGAGGATGAAGAAGAAGTAACGCCTACTCCAACACCAACGCCTACTCCAACAC
>JALZGI010000567.1 GCA_030861105.1 Thermoproteota archaeon | reverse complement strand
AGCAAAATGAAGGTGCAATATATAACACTATTGACATTATTTTACATACCATTGATGAAATTAGTCTAGAAAAACCCGGCACCTAAATCTAAAACCTAGGGGCGCCCCCTTTTTTATAATATAGAAGCTTCGCCTCTAATGTTGGTTCTAATGTTGGTTCTGTGCCTGTCGTTCCAGCTGTTGCCTCATAAAGTCTTCTTTTCGTTTAGCATATTCTTCTGGAGATAAATCTTCTTTACGTGTTGCAATCCACCATTGATTACCAAATTGGTCCTTTATACCGCAGCTTCGATCACCATAAAACTGGTCTTTTGGCTCCATTATAGATATAGCTCCTACTTGCAACGCACGTTTGTAGGTAGCATCACAGTTATCAACATAAAGATAAATCCCAGTAGGCATCGGTTTGTATTGTTCACCTTTTGCATCAGCCACCATGATAACAGAATCACCAAGTCTAACTTCAGCATGTCCTATTGAGCCATCTGGCATAGTTATTCGCTCAGTTTCAGTGGCATCAAATGCCTTTTTGACAAAGTCAATAAGTTTGTCAGCATCTTGAACCAATATGTAGGGTGTTATAGTATGATAGTTATTAGGTGCAGGTTTAGCTGATGTCATTTACATCTGTCTTTCTCTTCCATGATTTGAGTTTTTCTACATCTCCAGAGATATGCCAGATTGATCATTTCAAATTTCTAGAAGTTTTCTCTAATATATCTTCTAAGCCGATCAGTATCTCTTCTGCTAATCATGATGTCATCCTTGAATACAGTCTTCTTTTTCTTGAATACATGTATCCTTACAATAGAATTTTCTTTCTTTTCTAGGGATTCTGCTGGAAGTATTTCCATACTTACTTCTGCGCCTGTTGCAAACATCCCTTTTTCTCCTTGAGCATATAGTATATTGTCATTACTTTTGTCTAGTTGAGGATTGATAAATCTCAAATCATATCTGTTGATTCTATCTTCTATTATGAGTTTTAACATGTTACCATCTTTAGTCTCCTTTTCAAAAGTCAGTACATAGTCTTGAAGTGATTCAATCTCAAGTACCATGCCAATAGGAGATGATACTTGACTTGATTGCTGCTGGTCCTGTTTCTCTCCTTCACCTTCATCTTCGCCTTTTCTTGCAGTCCAGACCATTCCTTCCTTGGCAACAATAATCTTGTACTTGCCTTCTTTTCCAGTTACTCTAAGATTTTCGTCTATAGTCTTTTGAAGTTCTTCACTATTCATAGCCTTAGTTGGTCCCCTGAACCATTGATTTTTTGCATCTTCAAAGTCCCTAAGTCCCCTGTAATGCACTATGTAACATTCCTTGGCATTCCATCTTCTTACAAGCTCAAATGAATCACTTACGGATATTAATCCAGTCTCTGGATGAGGATTGTATGTCTGAGTTCCTAGAATGACAAGGTCAGGATTCCAGAATTGATTTTGATCTATATCATCTGGTAATGAGAGGAAATCCCATCCAATTATTACTTTTTTATTATCTGGTAGCCTAAGAATGTATATAACTGAACCCTCAGGGGCACTATCTCCATGATATGCAGAAATAGGTGTCACTGAAATGGGACCTACTTTAAAAAGTTCGTTTGGTCGAATTACGGTAAAGGATATTCTGTTATTGCCGTTAGTTTTAGATGATAGGTCAGAAAACTTGTTGTTGAGTTGCTCATGACATTCCCTAGTACAATATACTTTCAAAGCCTCTGATTTTCGTTCAAAATATTTGGCAGCGATTAATGGTAAATCTTTGATGTGATCACTATGTGAATGAGTAATAAGTACTGCATCTGGCATGTTCACAACACGGTCTTTATAGAATTTGGAAATGATACTATCAACATTATGATGAGAATAGGATAGATCGATCTTTTCAAGACTTTTGGCGACGCCTTCTCCAGCATCTATCAACAAATGGAGTATTTCTTGATTAGCCTCAGTGGTATTATTACTAACAAATACAGAGCATGAAGTATTTGTAGACATACCTGTTCTTTCCACCTCAGCTGCTCTTTCTGACTTTTCTTTATCGCCTAAAGTGGAAAGATCAGGTAATACCCCATTTATTCTTACAATAGATGGTATATGCAACATGATCGTTTTTTATCAAGTATATTAGATAAACCTAACCTGTTCTTACAGGAAATAACATGTATGGAAGCATCGTGATTGCTATCCGATACCTAGAGCACCTGTATTCTGCAATTATAGTTTTAAGATGTAATCATCTTTTTTCCCCATTTTTAGAATTTTTATATCCTGGAATCAATTTGTATATGTTTCTCTTGTTTCCGAAATTTCACCGAATACAGAACATCCTTGACATCTATAATGATGTTTCACAACGACTTGGGTCAAAGATAAAAATCTATTCTAGAAAGTCTTCAACTTATTATTTTATTCTCTTTCCCTTAATGACAGTCAGAAACTTGTTAACCTTGTGCCCTAATTTATATCCAAACTTGGTAGCCTTAGCTGCCTTGAACATCTTTAGTGTAATTTTAATGAACTTGAGAGGCAAAAGGATTGGGATTAAAGCTGTCATAGATACATCAAGCCAATAGTGTTTAAAGAAAAGCTTCAAATTTCTTCCTACGATTATATACTTTAGACAAAGATCAAATACAAGCACTCCAAATATTATCCAAGGTATTGTCTCAAAATATTGCTTACCTTCATGCGGAAGTTTTAGAAAAGAATCATGAAATCCTAGTAATTCATAGTCAAATGCTAAGAAGCCTACAAAGAAAATGACAAGTAAGCCAAGCACTACTATGTCGACAATCTTTGAACATACTGTGGTTAAATGTGAAGTGGTTGAGGATGTAGAATTCATTTGTTAGTTGATATGAGGTGCATAGCAGGTTACTAATTTATAATGTATGAAGTTAGACTCAAGATGGAAAACATATTTTTACATATTTAATGCCTATGTCTTAGTTGAAAGAATGTAGCTAAACCCACTTACCAGCAGGGTTCAAATCCCACTGGCCCCACTGTGATATTAGTTCTCTAAATGGATTCACTTGAATAGGAAAAGAGAGTGAAACAAAACTAGACTTACAGTATTCCTCAAAACTTTGATCATTAAT
>JALZGI010000560.1 GCA_030861105.1 Thermoproteota archaeon | reverse complement strand
CTACAGGACCCTTAATTGTGAGCTTGTTATAACACAGATGACGCTGTTCACGGACCACTAATCGGAAAGCGATATTTATCCTTAAACGATGAAATTAGCTGCTCTCTGTTCTGGCGGGAAGGACAGTGTTTTTTCAATTTACAAAGCGATTCAATATGGTCACAAAGTTGAATGCATAGTCACTATACATCCAAGCGTAGAGGATAGTATGTTATTTCATTACCCCAATAGCAAAATATCAAGATCTATTGCAGACGCCTTGGATATGCCTTACATGGGAATTGATTGTGCTGATAGTTCTTCCAAACATGCGGAAACCCAGGTTTTGGAACAGGCTATTAAAAAAGCTATTGCAACTTATGGTGTCGAAGGTATTGTACATGGGGCTATCTCTAGTGTTTTCCAGAACGAAGTATTTATAAAAGTCTGCGCCAGACATGGTCTTCGGAGCATCGCACCATTATGGAATATCAAACCATATGCCTACCTTCAAACTTTAGTCGACAATGACTTTCATGTCAAAATAGTTTCCGTGTCTGCGATGGGACTTGATTTTTCTTGGCTCGGAAAGGATCTTGATCGTATGTTGATAGAAAAACTTCGCTTACTAGAAGATAAATATGGAATTAATATGTCGTTCGAAGGCGGAGAAGCGGAAACGCTGACACTCAATTGCCCGATCTTCAAGAAGAGGCTGTCAATTAAAAAATCAGTTGTAAAGTGGGACGGTCAGAGGGGAATCTTTGAAATATTGGAACATGACTTAATACCAAAGGAAAAGCAATATGCTTGATAGCTTGCGCACCGGTCTCAGGGGTGCCATTAGAAAGATCGTCAGAGCTTCTGATATTAATGAAGAATTAATTGACTCGCTGTGTAAGGACATCCAGAGAGCCCTTTTGCAGTCCGATGTCAACGTAAAACTGGTGCTCGAAATTACAAAGAGAATTAAGGAAAGATCAATGAATGAAGAACCTGTTAAGGGCTTAACGAGAAAAGATCATATTATCACCATCTTATATGGTGAACTTGCCAGATTATTGGGTTATTCTGGCGAGACAATCAAAAGTATCGATAAATCACAACAAACGAATGATAAGACATTAGACCTCAACCCTGAGAAGCAGAACATAATCCTGATGCTGGGAATTCAAGGTAGTGGCAAAACAACCGTTGCTGCAAAGATTGCTCGATGGTTATCAAAACAAGGCTACAGTGTGGGTGTCATAGGGGCTGATACGTGGAGGCCTGGAGCACTAACCCAATTAAAAATGAATTGCAGCAGAATCAATACCGAAGTATATGGAGAAGAGGGAAACACAAATGCTATAGATATTGTAAGAAGAGGCTTAGAGTACTTTAGAGCGCAAAACATAGATGTAGTTATTGTTGATACCGCCGGACGACACAAAGAGGAATCAGACCTTTTGGAAGAGATGTATAATATGCGAGTTGCTATAAATCCGGACCTCATATTGCTCGTAATCGATGGGACAATTGGGCAGCAGGCATTTAATCAGGCTAAAGCATTTCATGAAGCCGCGCCGGTAGGAGGAATAATTGTTACTAAGCTTGATGGAACAGCTAAAGGTGGAGGGGTACTGTCTGCTTCTGCGGCGACTGGTGCAAGAGTGCTATTTATTGGTACCGGCGAAAGAATAGACGACCTTGAGGTTTTTTCCCCTACAAATTTTGTAGGAAGAATTCTCGGCATGGGAGACATACAAGCAGTGTTAGAAATGGCTCGAGGTTTAGAGCTTCAAGCTGACGAGAACCAAGCAAAAAGACTCTTGGGCGGCAAGATGACTATTGAAGACTTTTATGCACAGATGGAAAACGTTGGAAAGATGGGTTTCAGGAATGTCATTGACAATTTGCCAGGGCTCTCAGGCATGTTGAAAGAAGACCAATTAGACGCATTGGAGGGAAAAATGCAGAAGTGGAGATTCATTATTCAATCAATGACGAAAGATGAAAAGAGGAACCCAGAAATGATTAATGAATCTAGAAGAAAGCGAATAGCAAGGGGGGCAGGCCTTACTGAGCACGAAGTAAGGGATCTGGTAAAACAATATAGCAACTCAAAAACTTTGATGAAACAGGCCAAAGGAAGACAGCTGCACGGGATGCTTAGAAAATTTGGGATTGGCTAAAGTTCCAACTAAGCCGCAGCAGATACTTCGTCAACTCAGAGAGAATTATGAACTATGCAGATACTGTCTAAGTCGACAGATATCTGTCGACACTGAGATAAATAACGAATCGCAATCTCTACTTCAACCAAGCAACCATGGAGTTGCATGCCATATTTGCGGCGGACTGATGTATAAAACAGAATCATTTGTCCAGAAAATCAAAAACTCCTTATGTAATGATTATTGTTTCGACACCTTTTTAATAGGAGCAACGCTG
>JALZGI010000558.1 GCA_030861105.1 Thermoproteota archaeon | reverse complement strand
TGTTAGTGGTTTCCACTACACTCTCTATTGCAGCCTTTCTTGATCTGGCCTCTCCGGGGTCCAAATCGTATCGATCCACCCAGCTTTTATAGTCGTTACTAATATCTATTATAAACTCGCTACATGTCATTCTATAGTCCTCGATACTTGTAGCCCTTTCAGAATCTCTATCGGTTGCGAACACGCAAACTTCCCCATTCTTTACTAAATTCAATAATAAATTTGTGTGTTACTAAGATGCTTCATAAAATACGAACCAAACTTTTTCCAGAAGGGAAATATTAGTCATATAGACGGTTTCCTAGTCCGAACGCATCTCAGACTATCTTTCACGGAACGATAAATTGGGAGCCTCACACTTCCTATCTCATACGAATAAATCAGGTTGCCTGACCATGGGCGTTGGCATTTTCCAAAGAATGCTATTGCACTTGATAGGTAAAGATAATACGATATTGCTGCCAGTTTCTGAAACCAAGATATTAGTAATATGGGACTATCCAGCCAGTGATGTATCGTGAAAGGGTGCCGCTTACTTAGAACACGACCTGAATCAAACTCCAGTGAATCTAAACACCACGTATGGTCCATGCCTGTCTTCTTCCTTTCTGTGGCCACGGACATGATGTTAGAAATGGACCAAGGGAAGCCATAGATGTGCCCTCAGATAAAGTAAGTATACCTGGAATGTTCGTAACTGCAATTACCGAACATCTAAGGGCTTTGCGGCTTCTCATTTCAAATATGGACTTGAACAAGTTGTAATGAACATTACTTAGTGATCCTGGGGATGATCTGATAAAAAGTCTCCCCATGATAGTGGCCCAAGTAATTAGTTTGCGTAGGCCTCGTTTCTGCTACGTAGATTCTAAAATATACAAATACTGGTAACGCATCTGTGGCCACTGTAAATCCAATGTGTACAATTTAACTAAGCAAATATCATTTGTACAAAGGACCATAAATTTGATATTAACGAAATATCACAAACTCAAAAATGAACTTAATATTTCATAGAATAAAGCTGGCTTTTCTACAAATGGGGCATGGCCTGCATCCTCTATAATCTCACATTTAGCCCAAGGGATCTTTAGTCTAAACATGTCATAATATCGAACAGGTATCAGGTTATCTTTTTCTCCCCAAATGATTAGGCATTCAAGTTCCTTGATCGCCTCGAAACATTGCGGACTGATTTGTGTAGTAGTACTGTTATCAAAGGCCGATCGAAAAGCATACTTGGCGCCCTGTTTTTCGATTACAAAATCGAATAAATCAATGGAGATGGGTAAGAGTTGGGAAGGGGAAGCGTACAGGTCCTCCATTACTCTCCTGAGCTTTTCATATCGGGCTATCGGGTTTGTCTCCATGGCTGCTGAATGGTAGTTCATGAATAGAGGTGTGGGGTCTTCAAGAAGTCCGGATGAGTCAATTAATACGAGTTTTCGCATTTTTTCTCTAAGTCGTGTTGCGGTAATGGCAGCGATGTAGCCTCCAAGAGAATGTCCTACGATACTAATTTTGTTTTTAGCAAGCTTTTCTGTGACCCCAATTGTGTCAAGAAAGTTAACCACGAACCCAGCAAATCCATCCATAGTATATGTATTTGGTTGGGTTGGCTTATCACTAAGCCCAAACCCAACCAGATCAACAGCAATTGTGTTAAAGTACCTTGATAGGGCTTCAGGGATATCACACCATATTATGGATGAAGATCCAAGACCGTGTATGAATAACATATATTGTTCCTTGTCGCTTCCGTAATTCGTGTAAAAAGTATGGATACCCTTCACGTCTGCAAATGGCATAATGATTAGCAGAAATACACACCATATAAAATATGACTGTATAAGAAAATAAGTTGAAGATTGACAGGCCACACTATGTCTTTATTCTTAGGTCTAGTTCTCTTGAATTATGGAACTGAAATCATCAATATCAAGCGATGTTACCTGTACCGATTTATCTTCTCTTTAAGTATTACTTGCTTTCGCTAACAGATCCCCTCATTAGTAATGTGAACATTAACTATAGAAAAGATCCCTTAATGTTTGGATGAAAATTTGCTAGAAACATATTAGGATTTGCATGACACTCTATAATTTTATTACACTGATTTGTTAATTGCAAGTGAAAAAACGAATGTAAACTTGCATTTTAGAGAAACCTGGAGAGAACGTTAAGACAGTTTATCATGATGTGGTCAGCGACAACCTGCTTAATTCGTTACCCTAACGAAGACCGGAAAGTAACAGTAAGAGGTTTTTCTGGTTTATTCAACTAGTGTGATAAGCAGACACCGAGATAAAGCTTTAGGTAGTAGACAACTTCTAGATGACTAATATTTGAGTATTATAAAGTGGGCGAGTTTTTCTCATACTGCTCCCGTAAGATTATGTACCTATTGTTCACCCTTATATATTGATTGACCTCGCCCTTTTACCGCCAATTCGTTGGACTGACGTGTGTTTAGCTTATCGTAGATATAGGAGACATTCTGCTACTCTTATTGAGATGACGGACGGTCGCGTTAGATGCAATCAATCTGACGGCACCAGGCAAAAACGAATTTGTAAATACTGCGGATGGGATATGAATGAGTCAGACCTAGAACTTTTATCCTTCTTCCATAATGATTGTTGGAAAAGCTATAGAAAAGAGGGATTGGTATATCCAATGCCTGAATGCATTTAGGCTCCCCCTCCTATCACTATAAGCTTCTTGAATAGCAACAGATTAAAGATATATCTCACCATGGCCAAGGAAAATACCGTAATAAAATAGCTTTAGTTAATCTTGAATTACCCCTCTCTGACAGGTTCGAAACCTCACAAGTATTAAATGCTGATTGGAGAGCTATATCATTCAGGCTCCATAATTGCGACGTTCTCCTCTCTGGATATTAAAGGAGTTAAGACCTAATATGATTCCCAGTAGCAATTAGCATATACAGCAGAGCCTTCTGGACATGCAGCCTATTTTCCGCTTCCTCCCACACCACCGATTGTCTTCCATCTATAACTTCAGCCGTAACTTCTTGACCTCGGGCCGCTGGAAGGCAATGTAAAAAAATGGCGTCTTTTTTTGCTCTTTCCATC
>JALZGI010000549.1 GCA_030861105.1 Thermoproteota archaeon | reverse complement strand
GCATTACAGAGTCAATCAGATATTGTGGTACCTCTGGCAGAATTGTGTATACATAATTTCTTGATGTACTAAATAGTTCTTTTTGATATTCAAAAACAGCTACTGAATTAGTTAGCAATTGAGAATTTACTAAAGAACCAACTCTTTGTATAAATTTTAGAGGAAGATCACCTAATGTATGGTCAGAAAAGTAATTTCTATTTTTAGAAATAAAATCAAGAGATGATAATTGCATTACTACAATGTTCCCAAATATAGTCAGTGAAAAATATCCAGTACTAGAATCTTTTTGAACAAGTCCTGCCTTTAATAACCTATTAGTATGTCTATGGACTTCTTGAACAATAATGTTAAGATCTTTTGAAAGTTTTGAGAGATTATTTTTATTATTATTCTGTTCCTTTAACTTGAATAATATTGAGAGACGTTCTGCGTTTGCAACTTCAAATAATGTTTGTTCAATATTTCCAAATGGCTGATATGAATTATTTTCATTGTGACCACCACCAACATCATAATAATAATTTTCTTCATTATTGCCTGAGGCCATATACAATAAGCAAAATACATAGAGGAAGAGAATATACTAAAACATTTACGATCATTATCTTCTTCCTATTCTGAAGAAGAATCATAAATTA
This sequence comes from Thermoproteota archaeon, assembly GCA_030861105.1. Taxonomy (GTDB): domain Archaea; phylum Thermoproteota; class Nitrososphaeria; order Nitrososphaerales; family Nitrososphaeraceae; genus TH5893. The sequence continues at coordinate 3,148 of JALZGI010000549.1, read as the reverse complement.
GATTAGAAAATTCAGTTCTCATTTAGAAATTTCAAATCTGCTACTGAATAGTAGTTAATAGAAAGAGATTTGATCCATGATTGCAAAATGACTAATATAAAAAGCAACAACAACAACTCAATCATTCCTCATCAATTCAATAAAACAAATCAATGTCAATACTGGTGGTGGGATAGCGTTGCCAAGGGATATAGAAAATGGTGGAAGCAAATAGAAGAAAATAGAAATGGAGGATTAGAAGTAGGTGCAAAGAAAGTCAGCAATAAATTGCTTGAATTAGCAGAAATTAGACAAGGAGATCATGTTCTAGATATAGCAACAGGTTATGGAGAACCGGCTATCACTGCAGCACAATATGTTGGTTCATATGGAAATGTTTTAGCTATAGATATATCTCCACAGATGTTAGAAATTGCAAAGGAGAGAAGCATATTACTAGGATTAAAAAATATAGAATTTAAGGAAGCTAATGCTGAAAGACTATATGATTATCTACCGCAATCATTTTTTGACGTAGCTCTATGCCGATGGGGACTAATGCTTCTGTCCAATCTAAATACTGTCTTGAAAAATATTCATAGCTCTTTGTTGCCAGGTGGAAGATTTGCAGCTGCTGTTTGGTCTCATCCATCCAAAGTTCCATTGATCAGTTTGGCTATGAATACTGTAAGAGAACACCTTAAAATGCCTACTTTACTACAACTAACTTCATCATCAGCGGCAGCAGCGATTCCAGGTCCGTTTAGCCTAGCCAATGTAAACACATTAGTGAATTCATTCATTCAAGCAGGATTTACTGGAGTACACACTGAATCATTGACAGTCTCCTTTGAGTTGGCATCGGCTGAAGATTATGTGTGTTGTACTAAAGAACTAAGTGCTCCAATTAATGCAATATTATCGAATGAGGTTGAAGAGAGAAAGGAGGAGATATGGAAAGCAGTCGCAGAGGAAGCGGCTAGAAAATATACAGATAATACTACTGGTTGTATAAGACTAGATAATGAAGTTATATGCATAGTGGGAAAAAAGAACGAAAAAGAATAAAAAAGATTATTATTATATGAAAAGCGACGATACAAGACAATAACCTTGCAGCAATAAATTTTCTTTTCCAGTTTATGCTTCTAATTATATCATATGGAAATCACTATATTTTGTTTTATTCCAGACAGGTCTCTGTTAACACATCAATGTCTTTCGTCAAATTATAAAAAACAGTCCTATGCTGGAATATTATTATGTTTCAAAACAAACTTAATAGACAGTAGAAGAGACCTCCTAAGTGAAAGGTTTACCTCCATTTTCGATCTACTAACTAGTCTATCTTCCTTCCAAAGATAGAGAAGTGTGAAAGTATCTTCCTGATTTTCTGGAATATTTTATATCCAAACTTTGTGGCCTTGACTGCCTTGAACAACTTTAAAGTCACTTTTAGGAACTTTAGAGGTAGTAATATTGGAATTAATGCTGTCATAGATATGTCAAGCCAATGGTACTTGAATAGAAGCTTCAAATCTCTTCCTACGATTATATATTTTAAATAAATATCAAATACAAGTACTCCAAATATGATCCAAGGTATTGCCTCAAAGTATTGTTCTGTTTCATTTGGAATTGTTATAATAATTGGTCTATGCAGTCCCAACAATTCATAATCAAAAGATAGGAAGCCAAAAAAGAAGATAACAAGTAAAGCAAGAACTACTATGTCTGCAAGTTTTGAGCACATTATAAGTATATGTGATGCTGTTGATGATGACGCTGGGTTCATACTTTACTCCCCATACTTACTACATAGTATGTTACTCATTTATTTGGAAGACCCATTGGAATGTCTCTATGTCAATAAACTGTCTATATATAGTAGGCTTTGCAACGGTCAATCCTGTCTTTCTAACTATAAAATATTGCAACCATTGCTAAGAATATCATGATAAATACAATAGCTATTATAATCCCGCGCCTAGACGACTTATCTTGCTTCAGTAATCCCCTTGTCTTTTTAGCATGACAATTTGGACATAATGCTTGACAATTAGATATATTATTATTAGATCTGTTACCGTCTATATGATCATAATCCCACACTCCTGTGCTTGTTTTGCAAATGGCGCACTTGTAATTTTGATCCTTTAGCACTTCCCTTTTAACATACGCTTGAAAATACCGTCGTTTTTTGGTTCTGTGTGTTAAGTTCCATATTACTGCTACAATTATAATAATGAATATGAATACTGCAAATGCACTATAATCAGAGGAATTGTCAGGCTCCGTTTCAATAGGTATCCCACTTTGTGCTAAAACTAGGCTATTTTTATATTCTATTATGACGCAACTGATGATAATTACAAAGTAGATGAGGTCGGCCATCCATGTCAATCTTGACCTTTACAAATAATAGTAGTATAAGAGCAATTCATAGAAGAATGCATATATAATATTCCTATAAATTGACCCATTATGATAAAAGAGTAGCAAGAAAAGCTTGAATGTAGTCATACTAATGTAGTTTAGAATCCTTTTTTTATAGTATTTCATTGCGTAAACCACGGGCCCGTACCAATATCAGTCTTTAATTAGGGTTCTAACATAAGAAAAGCTCCTAGTATTTCATTTAATTGATCTTTTACCTCACTTGCCAACGATCCAAGGATTGTTTGATATGCAAACATACTCTACCTATAATCAGAAATAGATCGATAAAAGAAGGGAGATAGATAAAAAGAAGAATATATTGATTAGACAGAGGCTATGAACATAATAGCAAAAATAAGAATGATAAAGCTAGGAAGGTCATTTCTACTGTCATGATTGCCCGAATTTCAGATCTTATCTCTCTATATATTCTCTTAAAAGAGCAGGCAGTTATTTTAGACTTATTCTTGAAGTTTGGGTCTTCAATGTCTGCAGGCACTAATAGAACTATAATAGTTGTTCTATAAATATACAATATTTTTGAATAACATAAACAAATAAACGCTAAGGATGTATTTCAATTGAAAGATAATTTATAAGAAATCTACAATTTAACTTTGCGGGTAATCTCTTAACCAATTCAAGGTAAATTTTAGGCAGTTGATAAGTGCTAAAAGACAACCAAAAATAGTACAGAAATAGAATTGCAGGATATTGAGTGGTAAAGAGC
>JALZGI010000539.1 GCA_030861105.1 Thermoproteota archaeon | reverse complement strand
GGCAAACTGAAGTCATCTCGCGTCTTATTTGAATCTACCGCCCCTAAATCTGAGTCGGTATAAATCCAAATTTAGTTGAAAATTTTATCTAATTAGTGATGTTTGGACTGCATATACTGGCTCTTTTTCAGTTCTTTGCATTTCTACAAACGTCTCTGTGTTTTGGACACCCTCGATTTTTCCTATTCGTTCAATAACAACGTTATGCAGTTCTTCCAGTGTTCGCGCATTCAAATTTACTATAATATCAAACCTCCCTGTAACCTCTGACAAGGTTCTAACCTCCGGAATCTTTACTAGTTCAGAATGTATGGGTTCCTTTAGTTTAGGATCTCGGTTTATGCCGACCGTGGCTTTAACGCTAATTCCAAGCATTTCTTCATTTACAATGACAGTAAATTTTTCTATCAAATTACGCTTAACAAGACGTTTTATTCTACTGTATAGGACAGATGCATTTATGTTCAGCTTTTTACTTAGTTGAGGAACCGAAATACTTGCATCTTTGCTAAGTTCAGATAATATCCTCATATCCAACTCGTCGAATCTTTGCAAATTTTATCCCATTTTATGGTTCCTCTTCATATTAATAAATGTAGTCGGAATGAAGAGTGCAAGATCTGTCTCAGGAGATAGCGATCTTACGATTAGTCTTATCATAGCTTATTATGTTTTTGGTAGGAACGAAAACCTTACTGCCAATGGGTATCACATCAGAGAGAATATTTTTATAATTCTTGGTAAGATAGCCAATATGTTTGGAAAAGGCAGAATTCGAGCCGGTGAATATGTCTTTGTGGTTCAAAAGGATAGGAATTACGTCAGATTAATTATTGGAAGGATTCAAAATGTAAACGGAAGCAAAATCCAAATAAATGGGTTTTATATACGACCAGTTGGCTTAATAGAACGTGTTGAATCCGGCCGTGGTGGGGGAAGGCCATCTGAGGTTCTAAATAATCCCGACCCCAATAATTGCATTTTTATGTTAATCGATAGAGTTGAAACTGGAATGTTTAACCAAGAAGTGAACCAGAGCATAGACAAGACAATATGGATAAATGAAAAACGGTATTTTGTATTGGACGGTTGGATCAGAGAAAATCTTCCCGATATGTTCGCAGATGTATTGCGAGCAAATTCCGATGACGAGAGAATACAGGCTCGCGAAATTCTATTGGAGAAAATGAATTCTCTTTATGAGAAGGATTTAAAGGATCATCTGTATGCAGTAGCAAGAAGTACAAAAATATTGTAAACTTGAAAGTTTTATATTATGGTTATATCTAGACGCATATTAATTATGGAATACGTTTACGCTGCTTTGCTTTTACATAAGCTAAAACAGGACGTAACAGAGGATAATATTAAAAATGTTATAAAAGCTACTGGTGCATCCCCCGACGAGGTAAGGGTAAAAGCCTTGGTGGCCGCTCTTAGTGATGTTAATATTGATGATGCACTGAAAGCCGCTCCGGTGGCACTCTCTGCTCCTTCTGCTGCCTCAGTTTCTCCGGCTCCTGCTTCAGAAGCTGCTTCAACTGCACCCAAGGAAGAGGAAAAGAAAGAGGAAAAGAAAGAAGAAGAAGCACTAGAAGGGCTTTCATCTTTATTTGGCTGAATAAACCCCATAATACCAGTTCCTATCTTTGTCTCCTCGTACAGTCGTGTGATAAGCTATATACTGAATAGTTTATTGATCATTAAGTCGAGTATTGGGTCTACGCTGAAGAATATCCCTTTTTGACCAGGATTGCCAAGAGAGAATTGGCGTGAAGATATGCTTCTGGCAAAATCGACTGCTGCAAGATTTCAGGTGAAAAGTATTGAGATCTCTTAGATAACGCAAATGCATGTTGATGAGCCTTTGTAATTAAGGGGCTAATTGTTTCTTTTGTGATGTATGCAGATTCTATAGCCAAGGCAATTGCTTCTTGAAACGATTGTACCAAACTGTCTTTATATTCTGCTACATTGATGCTAAGATCGCTTTCCTTGAAAACTAGTCCCTCAGTAATAGCAAAGGCCACAGATATTCCAGCCTCAATAGGTTTGATATTTAGTTTACTTAAAAGAGAAGCAAGTTTTTGGGAAATTATCTGACCTGGTTTGGCTACAAGTGTATCCTTGTTTACCCAAATACTCCCCTGGTCTATCTTAGTCGCAACATTTGCTTCCTTAAACTCAGAAAGGACAGGCCCAGGAGTAATACCTGTATTTCCCGCAGGGATTATTATCTCTTTACTAGCAATATCTCCTCCCTTTGCTGGCATGAACACTTTGTTCTGGGAAAGTAACGAGTTGAGCTTGAAAGGATCGATATTGGTAAACATTAGGGCATTTTGCCCGTAAAGTTGTGTACTTATATTATCTAAGCCCTGAACATCTCTTATATTTTCAAACGCTCGCTTTGCTACCTCATTTTTAATTATCCTTATCCTTATCTCATCTCTGAACTTTTTACGGATTGTCATAAGTTGTGTAGCTCTAACCTTTGCCATTTTTGAAAGGGCTATGACACTATATTCCTTGGGAAGCTGTTGTAATTGTTGATACATTAAACGCTTTTTCTTCGGATAACTTGTACGTGACCTTCGAACAACCGATCCACTCGCTTCTGTACTTTGCATTTACATTACCCTCTGTCTTCTTTCAATGATCTTAATTTGACTGCCTTACCCATTGTAAATTTTATCAAGGCATTTCTAATGTTTTTTTCACCTTGAGGCAATTTCTTCTCAATTGCATTAATAACTGCACTAGCATTGGAAGCCAACTTGGTGTCATCCATTTTTTCATCGCCAATCTTTGTGGATATATTTAGCTGATTTTTCGCCCTAGCACGTACTGAACTTCGAATTCTAGTAGCTATGGATTCTATTGGCGCCCCATATGGCAACGGAGTAGGCATCTTGCCTTTAGGACCTAAAAATTGACCAAGAGAGCGACCCACTGTGGGCATTAGAGCTGTATCGGATAGAAAGAAGTCGTATGCTCTGACGACTTTCCTTGCTTCTCTTTTATTCGTACCTAATCTATCAAGCTCGTCTTGTTCAATCACTTTATCGATTTGCGCCTTTCTCGCCCTAGTACCAAGATCTCCGGATCCAACCACGCATATGGTTGCTACACGACTTGGCTTATGAGGTAATGTAATTACTTCATTGACATTGAAACCCTTTTTAACATCTATATCTTTCAGCACCACAGTTAGATCAACTGACTGGCTGAATTTACGTTGGCCCGCTTCTTCTCGAGCCTGTCTTACCATTTCCTTCAATTGGGTTTCTGCGACCATAGCGGTTATTGTTTTTCCAAACAAAGCTACTTAAAATCGTTTAGCGATTTAGACCAAGCTTCTCTATTATGGTTTGTGTCCTGTTCATAGATGGCGGGCCCGGTGGGCTTCGATCCCACGACTTCCGGCTTTCTTCGGCGAATTTAGAAGGCAGGCGCTCTGTCCAAGCTGAGCTACGAGCCCTTATTCATCTGTATACAGTAACATTTAGATGAATATATGAAATGTCGGCTTTCCTTTATAAAATGTTATTCGTCGACAATCCTCTAACCATTGAGTATTGTCAACCGTAATTCAAGAAAGTATAATAGAAAGAATTGTGTAAATTTAAAGACTAAGGAGATTTCGATGCTTGTCTGTCGTAAACCTGCGTATCATGAAATTGGGTTATAAAGTAAGCCCGTACACTGGCAGGACAATAAACAAATTCTTTGGTAATGAGGATTCGCAACCTCTAACAAGCATAGAGAATCAGGTCGATAAATAGATGGAACTTAGAACTTTACTTCCAGACAAGGGAGAAGAAATGATAGAAAAGGAAAACAAGAATAAAGCAAACCCAAGATCAGCGCTCCAAGAGGCTTTAGTGATCCTCGAGGAAAATTCACGCAAAGTCAGAAAGGCACGAGATCTTCTTCACACTGCCGCCAGCATAGACGTAGGCATCCTTGCACACGAAGTTGTAGACGAAACTAGAATGTACAGACTTTTGCACTATCGTCCTTTAGTTAGTAGGACGGCTAAAACACCGATTCTTGTAGTTTATGCTTTGATGAACAAGTCTTACATCTTAGACTTACAGCCAGATAAGAGCTGGCTTCGCAGTTTGTTGAGTCAGGGCTTTAATGTATATCTAATTGACTGGAAAGCTCCTACAAGCATTGACAAATATGTATCATTTGATGATTATGTGAACTATTATATCGATGACTGTGTTGACCTTGTCACTAAAGAAAATTCTGTCGAGAAATTGACTCTTCATGGATATTGTCTTGGTTCGACTATGGCTGCTATGTATACCTCACTTCATCAAGAAAAGGTCCGAAACTTAGCAACCATCGCTCCTATTATTGACACCGAAAATGACAAGACAGTACTTGCAAATTTTGCTAAATATCTTGACGTAAAAAAGATAACTGATATTTTGGGTAACTTCCCTCGCGAATATCTTTACGGTTGCTTTTCAATGCTAAAGCCGTTCAAACAAGGGGCAAACAAATATCTCAACTTAGTAGAAAATATCGATAATGCAAAGTTTGTCCATAATTTCCTTCGTATGGAAAAATGGCTATATGATACACCGTCAATAGCAGGAGAAACCTTTAGGCAGTGGATTGTAGATATATACCAAGAAAATTTGCTTGTTAAAAATGAGATGAAGATAGGCGAATATCTTATTGATTTGTCAAAAATCACCGTTCCTCTTTTAAATATAGTTGCGGAGGAGGATCATCTTGTATCACCTCAATGTAGCGTGGCATTGAATGATTCCGTGTCAAGTATGGACAAGAGATTAATGCATTTCCATACCGGGCATGTTGGCCTGATAGCGAGCAGCTACTCTCAGAATAATGTTTTGCCCAAGGTAGGACAATGGCTTAAGGTTCGATCACAATAAATCAGTCAAAGAACAGGTCGCACTCAACGGTGAAGAGAGTATTTAATTTTCCACCCCGATGTAATCCGATGACTCACTATCTATTCTGATTGCCTTTTCGTCTCCTCTCGATTGGGACAATAATTACTTGGACTAAATCGCCGTCCTCTATATTTAGAGCCTGTCTCTCGGCTTCTGGGATGGAAATTCTACCTCCACTTTGAACCGTTGTTTTAAACATTGCATTATAAAACGTCAGCCCTTGGAGCATAGAGAAAAAGTTCTGCATAGCGTCTTGTTGTATCGAAGAAAATTGCTTCAAAAAGTCTCTTTGAGCATCGCGGCCGCGTTCTATTACATTTTTAAACGGCGACTCTGAATCATCCGCTGTTCCGGTATTATTGTTCATATATCAATGTATCATAGTGTTTTATTTATATTAATATAAGGGTATATAGCCTCGAATCTCTAAAGAAAATACGTCGATATATTTTCATAATCTATCTTATGACGTTTTATTCCTAAAATCTTTCAGCGTATAAGGACTTTTGATTTTAATGAAAATGAATAAACCCTCAGCTACAAGATTGATTGAGGAAATCTTACTTAAACTTAGGCCGCTCTCTGCACGAATTGAGTATAATAAATTAATTTTAAAGTTTGGAAGAATCATTCAATGGTTTATTGAAGGATAGACTATGTTGGATTTTACTCTCGTCTTTGTGCTCTTTGTGTTAGTCCTAATACTGCATTCTGAATGTTTGCCCTCGAGTCGTGTTGTCTGTCATGCCTGCTAGTAGCCCGTCAGTTACTCGAATCTATTTCTTAGTTCTGGGCAAAAATCACCGCCAAGAATAGCACGAAACACAGGCTAACGAGTACTTAAGTCAACTCAATCATACCCGTATGCGATCTTAAAAAATCGAGAAAGGGAACCGTTATTTTGACTTTATCTTCTTTGTCTTGATGATGATGATCCTGTTGTAATTGATGATGTTGATGTTGATGTTGATGTCGTTGATTCTACAGCAGAGATACCTGT
>JALZGI010000534.1 GCA_030861105.1 Thermoproteota archaeon | reverse complement strand
ATAAAATAGGTTGCAGTTGCACCTATCACAACAATAATAACTACTAATATTTCATCCCAGAATACACCCGTTTCTGACAAGGATTGTGGAATTGGAAGGGGTTTATCCTCTACTGCTGCTCCTTGGGCAGAAGAGGTGTCTCCTCCCACCCCGGCATCAGTTTGACTACTCTCAATGGATCTTTCTTCGCCAATACCTGCAGAGAAGTCTTCAACTGACATTCTAATTTTTCAGACCTAATCCACTCTGCTGCAGATAATAATAATTGGTTCCGCAGTTTTCACTGTAGTTAATGGTACTATATGGTAATTAATTGTATGGAGACAATCAAAATTGGTTCTGATAACCACAATTTACTATTGCTGAATCCTATTTTTGTATTTAGACAAAGACAACAGTTCTAAAATTATTAAATAGCAATCAAAAGGGTATTTTTACACGGTGGAACGCATTGAGATAACTGTCCATCCAAATCAAGCGAACGAGATTGAAAAGGTTCTTGAACAGTTCAAGGTTCCATACATAAAGACGCCTGCAGAATCATATAAGGTTCAATGTATTTTCTATGTGGTTACCACACCACAAGAGATTGCTAGTATACTTCTTGATACTTTGGCTCAAAAATTTGATTCTAGCCAAATTGTAAATACAATTACACACTATAAGACAGAATCAACAGTCTCAGAATATCTGCGCAAATTTGAAGTGTACCTTAGAGAAGAACAAGAAGATAGCAAAGATACTGCTGGCGGTGAGAAGAAGATTGCAAACGCAGATGATAAGATATTCTCTGATTTCAAGTCTGTTAAGGATAGGATAAGGATCAACAAGAATAGCGCTGGTCCTGCTGAAGGATTACTTTCCAAAACTGACAGTTTTCTCTCAAGAAAAAATGAGATCTATGTAATGATATTGGTTGCAACTGTTGTTGCACTTGTAGGGTTAGTAACTAACAATGTAGCCATTATAATTGGTGCTATGTTAATATCACCATTTTTAGGTCCAATTTCTTCTATAGCTGCCAATTTAGTTCTTGGTAGACGGAGTAACGCCAAAGAGTCTGTAATTTTTACCACTAAAATGATACTGTCTTCAATAGGGTTAGCGGCTTTATTAACTGCAGGATTATCATTTTTCTATCATGTTGATATTACATCAGAAATTCAATCTAGAACTGATACAAATCCTATCTTCATTATTGTTGCAGTAATGCTAGGTATAGCTGGTGGTTTGGCTATGCTTACTGCAATTCCCGAAATAATAGTCGGCGTAGCTATTGCAGTTGCATTAGTACCTCCTGCGACAACAGTAGGAATAGGATTGGGATTAGGGTCTGCACAAGTAGCAGAAGGAGCATCCTTTGTCCTGTTATCAAATATCTTTGGGCTGCTAATAGGGTTTACGATAATATTTCTTGTCAGAAGAATCTCACCAGGTGAGCAGCAAGAAAAGGAAAAGGCCACTCAAACTCATAGAATCAGCATAATATTGCTTGTTTCTCTTGCTATCGCGCTAGCAATTATGCAATTATTCTTTTCATAAAGGCTGAGAAGTACCTGAACATATCCAATTTTAACAGGATACCCCGACTGATGACGATCATGCCGCTTTATTTCAGCGGGCCCAGAGGGTTCCGGTAAAAAAACTTCAGAAATTGGACTCGATAAATCATAAGGGTATGAAATAGAAATTGTGGTCGAGTTATTTTGTACATGTCCGTATTAGTTATACATTGCTACGCATTAGGAAATGAATACGTAGATTTACGGGTTAACAAAGAGAACATGTCCAGGATTCCTGGTACAAACAAACATCCTAGAACCATCTGGTTGTATACCGGCATCCCTCATTGGAGCATCATCCTCTCCGCAGATCCTCTCTTCCAGTGTCTTAGATTCTGATCGAGGTTAATACTCGATGAGATAAAAGGTTGTCTATTCCCTTTGAATCTGCACTCTGGTTCTCGCTCTGGTCCTTGCTTTTTGGAAAGTAGTCAAAAAGATAAACGTATGCTGTCCTATCTCTACCAACTAGCAACCCTGAGAATCCTTTCACTACTGTGGTATAAGAACCCGTGTAATTAGTGGGCCCAAGGGGGTTTGAACCCCTGGCCGACCGGTTATGAGCCGGTCGCTCTGCCAGGCTGAGCT
>JALZGI010000519.1 GCA_030861105.1 Thermoproteota archaeon | reverse complement strand
GCCCTTAACTGAGACCACCCCCACTTTAGAGGAGAACACCAACGCACAAAGCAGTTAATAGGATGAAAAAGGTGACCGGCTCAATGTTAAAAAATAGTTGACAATGAGCAGCTACTAGCCGTAACGTAATATCAACGTAACAAAACATCGTCTACACTTTCCATAAGCGTGTAAATATTTCACAGCCCAAGCTCAGTCACTTCTGTATATTGGCTGTGACAAGGATGAGAAAGATACAAGTCGGAGCACTTTCATGCTTGATATGTTGTCCGTCAACTACTATTTCTCTTTGAGAAGGGAGACAATCATGATGAGAAGAGAACCAACTAATCTTGCCCTCAACAAAAACGTTACGGCCTCCTCCTATTGGGATGCCAATTGGCACCCTCGATATGGCAACGATAACAAAGTCGGCGCCTACTATGAATGGGCTTCTAAAAGCAATACTGGCACAGGTCCAGAGGACATCGCTTGGTGGCAAGTTGATCTAGGTAAGAAATGTGAGATTACCAGAATAGAGTTAGTAACCCGTCAGGATGGCATGGATTACCCTTTCGCCCGGCGCAACTTCAAGATCATCGCTTCTGAGGACGACGAAAATATGGTATATTTTGACGAACTTGGAGAGCAGGGTGGTACTCCTGTACCACTTAAGGGGACCTGGGGTAAAGACATAGATCGGCCGAACTGTTATCGCTACATAAGGGCCATGAAGACGAAGCGAGAAAACGATGACCCATATGCAATTTATGACTTTGGCTTTGCGGAATTTCGCGTTCTCGGATACGAGATACCGGACGAACAACTGAACAGCCGGGATTCCCCTTGCCGTGGCAGCAGGAGGTCAAACAGGAGGCCACCATACGAAGAAGAGCCCATGACTGGCCCGCAGCGCTCCTATCTTAAGGCGCTTTCCGAGGAGGCCGGCGAGCCCTTCTATGAGCATCTCACCAAAGCGCAAGCGTCGAAACGCATCGAGGAGCTACAACAGAAGACCGGACGGGGCGTCGATTAGCAGCACGGATACAACATAGCACTGACGGACTCATAAGGCGCATTCCGTTGCCTATACAGGACCGCATAGTCACCAGTAGGACAAGCAGGCATCTAAGCTACAAAATGAAAGGAAGGATTATAAGCAAAACACGGTGCAGCCAGCCCATGACGGTCGATGTTCAAAGCGGTATACCGGTTTAGCGAGCAGGTTTGAGCGGCTGCACCACGATTCGCATTCCAATCGCCTTGAGAATTGAGGTGAGACTTTTGAGTTCGGGATTTCCTTTTTGGGAGAGAGTACGATAGAGGGTCTTCACGTGAAGGTTTGTTTGCTTTGCGATCTGCGGGACACCCCCGAAGGCTTGCGCAACGCGTCGGAGCGCGAGCATGAGTTCCTCTTGGTCGCCGTCCTCTAATACCGCATTAAGGTACTCCGCACTAAATTGCGGATCTTTACGAAGACTTTCGATGAAAGCCTCTTCATGATCTCGATAAGACTTGTGTTGTTTTTGCTTGCTCATAGGCGTTGTTGGTAATCGTTCCAATATTCCACTGCACGAGTGATGTCGCGTGACTGGGTGCGTTTCCTCCCGCCCCAGAGAAGGAGAAGGATGGCTTCTCCGGCTCGTGCATAGTACACGCGGTAGCCAGGGCCAACATCAATCCGGAGCTCCCACACACCATCCCGACAAAATCTATAATCGCCTGTATTTCCACTTGCAAGGCGGTCAATACGACGCTCTATAGCAACCCTCCCCACGCGATCGCGGAGTGCGTCAAACCACTCCTGAAAACGGTCACGGCCGCTCTGATCGACGTAGTTGATGAGCTGCATAATAATGGTAGCCTATAAGCGACTTTTAGTCAATAATGTTTCGTCTCCTTTTTTAATCGAGTCATTTCTTCTTTAAAACTCCGCGGAGGCCTCCTGTGCCATTGCATCGATACGCTCCGCTACCTTGTCTTCATCATATCCACGATCAAGGTTGGTCAGATCATCGCCAATGCAAGCTCATCTTTTCCCATCGCCACCCGACCAGAGAGAAGTACTTCACTCCACCTCGATCGTCTCCAGCTTCACAAACCGATTCGGCAAGCGCACGCTCTCCATAAGACTGTCATATTCCGAGCGGGTGAGGGTAATACGATCTTTGCCTTTTGTCTCTGCCTCCAGCCACTTGTCACAGTGTCGCACCATGGCGAGCATCTCTTCTTTTTCTTGAGAGGTAAAAGCGCCTTTTTCAAGGTCATCAAAGCGGTCTCTTGTCTCTTTTCGAAACTCTCGAAATTCAGTCTCGAGACCACCCATTTTTTCATGGATGAACCGTAGGTCTTTGTGCACGATGTTGAATTGCTCCCGTACGGCTGTAAACCCCTCGCGCATCTCTTGGGCCAATTCCGCAATCGTCATTTCCCTTCGATTATTGGTGCTCATTACTCTCAATCATACTTACCGGTTTGTATCCGTCAACCACAACTCACTGATTCATTGCGTCCTACGCCGCTTTCTTAAGCCCCTCAAGCGTGTGAAGGAAATCAATCGGACTCATAAACCCAATCCCCTCATACCTCTTCAACCGCAACAGATCGAGGTCGCGAGAGACAATGAGGTTCGCTTTGCCGGCAAGAGCACAGGCAAGGATGTGGTTATCGTCCGGGTCTTCCTTGATGACGTCGGGGATGGATTCGGGGACAACGACTTTCCCTGTTTTGTTCAGGAGTCTGACATGCAGACGCACCCTCTTCTCGTCCCAGTCAAAATCTCTCCGACAAATACGGGCAAATTCTTCGACAATTACAGGAGAAAGGAAAAGTTCATAGTGGTGCTTAAGTGCATGAAACCATACCTCGGAAATTAGACTGTCCGGGAAGTTGAATATGGAGACGTAAACATTCGTATCCAAGACAACCTTAAGGCCGGTATGTCGTCTTTCTTCGGGCTCGTTCTTCATGAATGATTCTATCTACATCTTCTAATGTAACCCCCATTTTTTTTGCCTGCTGTGCTCCATAGCGCATGAGCTCTTCACTGATCGCCCTCGCTTCCTCATCCGTCATCGGATTCCGATTCTCTTCTTCTTGCGCTTCCCGCAGCACCTGCATCACCCACTCCTGATCAATCTCCGGCTCCGGGTGCCTTTTACGATACGAACGATACACCCGCACCATCTCCCGAAAGAGCTCGCTTTTTGTCCGATGCTCCTCTTTAGCCATCTGCTCAAGTTCTTCTTCCATCGGTGGAGGGACAGTAAAGCCCACATGTCTCATTGTTGGTGTCGTTACCATAGGTTTAAATTAAATTTAACTCTTCCATTATATCTACCGGTAAAATCCTGTCAACTACAACCCCTTGATTTGACAACTCTTTTCTCTCCTGTACTGTGGAAGCAGTATCACTCTACAGGAGAGAAATCATGCAGAAATCCTCTGCTCTTTCGTTCAAAGACCTCAAGCAGCGTATCTCCATCGAGCAGGTGCTCCGGCACTATAACCTCTTCGATGGGCTCCGGCTCAAAGGCAAAAGTCACCGGGGACCCTGCCCGTTTTGTGAGGCAGAAGAAGGCAGCCCCTTCAGTGTTTCGCTCGAAAAAAATTGTTTCCAATGCTTTGTCTGTCACGTGTCCGGAAACATTTTAGACGTTGTGATAAAACTGGAAGGGGTATCCCTCCGTGAGGCGGGCCAGTTCCTCAACAGAACATTTGTGGACGGCACAGCCTCGCACGAGCCAGCCAAGACGATACAGCAGGAAACACCGCCGGTTGTTGACGTTGAGGAAACAGACGAGAAGATCCCTGCTGCCATATCTCCACCCGTTGCTGTGAGCGAGAGTCAACAAAACGAATTACCCACCCACAACGAGCCGCTGACCTTTGCCCTCAAACACATCGAATCAGACCATCCGAGCGTGAAGGCCTTAGGGATTCGTGAGGACATTGTCACCGCCTTTGGGGTTGGGTACTACCGCGGCCGCGGCATGATGGGAAATCGTATTGTGATTCCTATTTACAACCCCGGCCGGCAGCTCGTTGCTTATGCCGGATTTCACCCGGAGGAACACACCTATGCCTATCCGCCAAAATTCCGGAAAGAG
>JALZGI010000510.1 GCA_030861105.1 Thermoproteota archaeon | reverse complement strand
CCATAAGAAGCTTATCGTCTGACTGGAGTAAATTTTTATCTTTCTTTCCTTTGTGGATCCGATTTTGACGGAAAAGTCCATAACATGTTTCAGCAAACTATACATTAATAACACTTCAGTACTTCATCTGTAATCCTTCTGTCATCCGACCCGTTTGACGATCTATGCTCTATTATTATATTATACTTAAAACTACACGAAGACACTACAATTATGGGAAGATGCTGGAAAGAAAAAGAAGGGTCTAGGTAATCATCTACTGCGCCTTGCCGCTGAGGCTACGACGTACGCAAGTCCTACCACGAGACCAAATGCCAAGGGTATCCAAACCCCAAAGCTATCTAGCGTTGCTGGCACAATTTGTTGTATTAAGCTATCTAACCCGAAAACCATTGATTTTTTTATAGATAGCTTAGTATATTAGATTTTCTCGCGAATTCTAAGGTTACATTTAAACGTACCGACTAAGACCTGCGCGTTTTGGATTTAACAACTAGACCTCGTTTTTAGACAAGGATCAAAATATTCTTCGGTGTCCTTAAATTACCCTTCACAAACTTTGCGTATAATGAAAATAGAAAAGGAGCTACGTAGGTATTGCTCTAGGTGCAAGACTCACACGACACAGACAATAGCTATTTACAAAAAAGGAAAAGACAGAACAGTTGCAGAGGGTGCACGCAGGCATGCCGAGGATAAAAAAGGTTATGGTGGCCAAAAATTCCCAGAGCTTAAGCGAACTGCAAAAACTACCAAAAAAATAACCCTACGTTACACATGCAAAAATTGCCAAAGAAAAACGGTAAAGGAAGGCATAAGAATGCGCAAGCTAGAAATCCAGGCTTGATGTTGTGATTAAGTATGAACAAAAAAAACATATTGATTCCAAAACCAAACAGCAATTTCATATTAGTAGAATGTACAAATTGTGGAGAAAAGCGAATAATCTTTTCTTATACTACAATGGATATCAACTGTGAATCATGTCATCAACCTATCGCAGAGAAGACAGGAGCCAGAGCTAATATTCTGGGCAAAACATTGAGAACCGTGGATTAATCAATAATTTCATGCAGACTACAATATATTAGCCGCGTAGAAAATACAATCTATCTAGGGTTTGGGATCGTGGTTGGCGCTGAATGATATAGCAGCGTCAAGAGTAAAGTAATCTTTCTGCTATCTGAAATTCTGTGACTGTATTAATGTTAATTGCGATCTCTTTCTCGTTAATTATCAAGTAGTATTCCTCTAACCCCGAGTTGGTTTTATATCTAGAAGAATCAATTAACAATATACCAGAGTGGCAATATTGCTTAGCTCCTATTGTGAGGACTGAACTAGGTAGGATATCTAGGCTCCGGATAAGGTCTGTCTCAAACACAACGGAGGTGCATGGAAAACATGGAGAGTAGTGTGCCATGATCCTGTGGATTAATGAGGAGTTTAGTAGTGGGAGATCAGCGGAGACTACGAAGATGGGAGACGGTCTAATCTTTTCAAGTATATATGACAGGTCAAGAGAATAATTTACACCCCTCCCTTCTAGTATATTCATTTGTCCTGAAATATGATATTTATGGTCACACAGGAATTTACTAGTTGCTGGTGTATTGGGACTTGATATTGCAGTTATGCTTTCGAAACGCCCATATTCTACGAGTGCGTCAAGGACATGTTCGACTAAAGTTTTGCTTCCTAATTTCAACAATGACTTTTCCGTAGAGGAAGCCATTCTTGTTCCCTTCCCGCCACACATAACAACAGCTATCATCTTACACAGTTACCAATTAAATGACAATGTAACAATAAGCGATGAAAGTCTGGAGATTTCATTTGATGCACCTAACACGTCACCGGAAATACCTCCTAAGTTCCTATTTGAACAATATTGTACTAGCATAGCAATAATCGTCGAGGAAGTTAATGACATAATACCTATTAGACCTGTAGCAATGCAAACTAGGGGGAGCATAAATCCTGTTGCTGCTATAATCCTCCTTCTGTCTTTCATTGCTTTGGTAAATGGGGAACTTGAACCTTCCCAAGCAGAATGTCCAACATTGGCCTGCAATACCATGGTATATTTTGCGATTACTTCAGATACGAATATACTAACTAGCAACTTCGAACTTGTTGAAAAGCTAGAAACTACTATTATCATTCCGGATATGTAGAGGATTAGTGCCACGGCTCCCGCAGAACCTATTGCAGGATCGTTCATGGCCCTATGTTTAGCATCTTTCCCTCCTTTTGACATCATGCCATCAGCAAAATCTGCCAGAGCATCAATGTGGTTTATACCACTTACCATTACTAGCGAAAATACAACAACAAAACCCACCACAAGCGGGGGCAAGTAAAAGGAAATTACATAGGCTAGAGCTCCTATACCAAATCCTAATATTGCACCAACAAGTGGGAAAAAATGCATTCCAAGAGCAACATCGTTAATGTCAATTATGGAAAATCTAGATATTGGTATCACCGAAAGAAATGAAATTGCCGCCCTTAGTTCGTTAAAGACCAAACACTATGTCCCACCAACCTGTCAAAGATAGTACAATAATAATAGGTGAAGATATTATAATACAAAATAGAATTGTGGCTAGTTTCATAAGCACTAAGGCCGTCATGCATTTGTCAACTGTTGCAGGTTCAAATTCATCTCCTAACGAGTATTGTCCAATCTTCTCCAACCTTATTCTTAGGGCTCCAGCCATACTTGCCATAGGATATCCTGCATTATAGCTTAAGGTATTATCGTGATCACGCTCTAATATACGGAGTGAATTCCTCCAGTCTGCGCCTATTATTTTGGCAGAAAAGACAATTAATATTGCAGTAATTCTTGATGGTATACAGTTAGCGAACGTATCAAGCTTTGCAGACATCCACCCAATGTCCCTGTAATATTTATCTGGGTAACCTATCATTGAATCAAGCGTATTAATTATTCTGTATGCAAATGCCCCTACTGGACCAAAAAACGTAAAGTAAAACAATGGTGAAACAATGCCGTCAACAGTGCTCTCCCCTATGCATTCAATCATTGCAGATAAGATATGCGGTTCGTCAAGTTGCACAGTATCCCTTCTTACTATCATTGAGAGCTTCTGTCTAGCATGTTTCAAATTATTGACTCTTAATTCAAAGACTATCTCATCGATATGTTTTTCCATGCCTTTTACTGAAACTGCAACGTTCAAGAACAAAGCAGATCCCAGAATAAGTATCAAACCTTCGAAAACACGAAGGCTTGCAGACAATGTGAGATGAATCGCAAGAACAAATATAACAACCAAACCGGTTGCAAAAACGATACCTTTCAGCTTCTCTTTTCTTGCTGATCTATTACCATTTTTTAGTTTTGGGATGAAGAATTCAATGAGTTTGCCCAACCATGCTACAGGATGATAACTGTTGGGTGGATCATTCATCAGAAAGTCTACAGTAAGTCCTATAGCTAGTCCTGTAAGAAGATACTCCGGTACCATCTCGGGGATTCACTTGATATCCTTGATATCTACTCAATCAATTGAAGTATTGATTTCCCAATATTGACATTGTCTAGTATTGCTTTTGCTAGCCTATCGATTTGTTTGTCAAACGATCCTAGTTGCGTTTCTGGGCCACCATGATTGCTCCCATCGAGAGAATCTTCAGGCGGTAAACAAAAATCGATTTTTGGAATTATCCCCAATATCCTCTTTTTAGTAATTTTTTCGACTGATTCTATAGCTGGCATTAAAAGAGACTTATCCCCTTGAAACTTATTTATTATGAAACCATGAACTAACTCTCGATGAATTCTTTTAAGTAATCTCATTGTACCAACTATACTCGCAAAACAGCCCCCTCTTTCAATATCTGCGGTTATTAATACAGGTATACGAATCCTTTCGGCGAGCAGCATATTAGCTATGTCGTACTTATAAATATTAATTTCTGCTGGTGATCCGGCTCCTTCTAAAATAACGAGATCGTTTTCTTCTCTGAGGCTTTGTAGAGATTGTAACACATTCATAAAACCCTTCTGAAGAATAAAGTTCTGATAATAGTCTCGTGCATTCATGTCCGAGTAAAACCTGCCATTTAAGATAACTCTGCTTCTATAATCTCCAAGCGGCTTAAGCAAAATCGGATTCATTCTTACATCCGGTACTTTTCTGGAAGCAAATGCCTGAAGTGCTTGTGCATGGGAAATTTCCAGTGTTGTGTTGTCAATAATATAGGAATTTGAAGACATATTTTGGGCCTTAAATGGAGATACCTGTAATCCCTTGTCAGAAAAGATTCTACAGAATGCGGTTACAAGAGTGCTTTTGCCTGAACCAGAGGAAGTACCTTGAATCATTAACAGTTGTGATAACTTCGGTTTCAATTATCGATTGACTCCAGAGCATCTATTAAGCACAGATTTTCGTCACGAGTCTTAACTGCGACGCGGACATATTTTACTCCCATGCCCCTAAATGTACTGCAATCTCTAACGAGAACCCCCTTTTGTTCTAAAATTTTATCCCTTAACTCGATAGAACTCTTATTTTCTAGAGATATTAGGAAGTAATTTACATTAGAAGTGTGGGCGTTAAGTGTCTGCATTTTTCCAATTTTACCTTGTAAAAAGGCTCGTTCTTTTTGTATTAGTGCTCTCGATAGTCTGAGATGGTTCGGATCATTTAGAGAAGCTATTGCGGCTGCCTGTGCCAATCCATTTATATTCCAGGGGATTTGGTTGCGAGATAAGCATCTTGTAAGCTTCGGATTACATATTGTGTAACCAAGTCTTAATCCAGCCAAGCCGAATGATTTCGTCATCGATCGTA
>JALZGI010000509.1 GCA_030861105.1 Thermoproteota archaeon | reverse complement strand
GCATTAGGAAGATATTCTCTTATCTTTTCGAGGAAATCACCGTACCCACATCCTACGTCCATGAAAGTGGGCTTACTTGAAATTGATTTTGCTATACTGACCAGCCTAAAAATATCAACCCTACGATAAGCAAAGTAGGTGCCGGCAAAAAATGGAAAGATATATCGTTCATGATAAGGTCTATTACTGCTTGAGATAAACTTCGTATAACGCATGTATGCATCTTGCAATTCCTCGATCCTAAACGGCATCTTAGAGCACCCTTCTATGTAAATAATTGTTCTCCGTAAACCCAAAAATTAAACTGACCATGATTGGCACAGATATCAAACAGTGGGATGGAAAATAAATTGTAGTTCTTTTTGTTAGTAATTGTAAACACTTTAAATAAATCAAAAGGCTTATTAACCTTTGCCAAGTAGCTTGGTAGCATGGTTAGGAAATTTGAAGAGTGGTGGAATACTGTTCCAGCCGACTTAAAACAAAAAGCTCGCAGAGGCGATGAATCAAATAAGCCGTTGCTAAATCAAGTTAACTATGTTCTCTTGCACCTACATTTAGCCGGCAAACATGATGTGAAGCCAAGCCACGAAGAACTGAAGGACTGGCTGCACAGTGGTCAGGTAGACGTTCTCAGAATGAACAAATAAAAAAAGATCATTATATTTATTTATTTATTGAATACTTCTTCAACCATATTTGCGTATATATAACAGTGTTTTGTGACCGGCATAGCGTTTAAATACTTTCATAAGTATGCACCTGTAGTGAATTATTAGATGCCAATTGCTATACTCCCAGACGTTGATGAACAAAGATGTATAGGTTGTGCTCTCTGTGTAGAGATTTGTACTGCTCTTGGTCCAGACGTACTAAGGGTCAAGCCAGTGGAAGGTTGGAAAAGAGGTAAAGCATTTGTCTTCTATCCTGAGAGATGCATTTCTGATGGTGCATGTATCGGTGTATGCCCCACACATGCAATCTTTTGGATGAGGCCTATGGAATACACCGCAGGACAGCCAGTTCCTCTACACAAGAACGGCGTCTTCTCAAAGGGCTGGGAAGAAGGCTAGAGCTAACAACAATCAACAATTTTTTCCCTTTTTTACATTTTTATGGTTTGCATAGTATATTAGGTATCAGATTGATAGATTAAATCAAATATGCAATGTTGAGCGGAGGATTTGAGAAATCTTTTAGCTTAACAATTTATTGTTAAGGTGAAACCAAATGCGTGGTCCAACACCCCTTGAGTTCACGCTGTTCTGACATTGTAGAACTTGATACATATCTCTGCTTCTGATGATAGCTTTTATTACATGAAAGTTAACCTATCTTGATGGAACACACTCCCCCACTCATATCCAACTCTTCTTCCTTTCCACAAATCTTGTCGGATCCAAATTTATCGTCATCTTTTCCTTCCTCTCCCTCTCCCTCTCCCTCTGACTTTATAGTTCAAGATTTCGCAGTAATTATGATAATTGCTGCTATAATGTTGATCATCACCTACAAATTAAAACAACCAATGGTAATAGGATATATCTTGGCAGGGATGGTGATTGGCCCCTATACCCCTCCATTTACTCTAATACAGAGCGTAGAAACGGTAAACGTATTCGCAGAGCTGGGTATTATAATGCTCCTATTCGTCATAGGAACTGAGTTTCCAATAGCCAAGCTCAAATCTGTAAGCAGAACATCTATCATGGTAGGTATACCTGAATCGCTAGGAACCTTGATAATCGTATTTTTTATCTCACAGACATTAGGCTTTTCTTTTTTTGACTCTGTTTTTATAGCACTGGCAATGTCTATTACAAGCACCGTCGTCACCATAAAGATATTGGAAGAGCTTAATGTGCTGAGAAATCGATCGTCAGTCTTAATTTTAGGGGTTTTAATAATTGAGGATATCATAGCGGTAAGCGCACTTGCTATACTGCAGTCAACTGCAAGTGCTACTTCTGATCAGGTTTCTATAATTCAGATCTCTCTTTCAATAGGAGTTGTTCTGGCATTTATAGGCAGCATACTAATTCTCGGATCCAAGTTTATACCTAACGCGTTAGATAGGGTCGGAAAGACTAACGATTATGCTTTACTCCTAGTTGTTATCCTTGGTCTAGCATTTGGACTGTCATTTATAGCCAAAGCATTAGGCCTTTCTGTTGTAATAGGGGCTTTTTTGGCCGGGGTCCTAGTTGCTGAATCCAAAACGGCTGCTATAGCAAAAGTCATAACCATCCCCCTCAGGGATGTGTTCTCAGCATTATTTTTTATATCCATCGGAGCATTAATGAATATTTCACTAGTGCCTTTATTCATTGTACCAGCAATCGTACTCATCCTGTCCTCATTTATTTCAAAGATACTTATAGTAACAGGAGTCCTTCATCTTAGAAGGTATGATAGCAACACATCTTTAAGAACGGCTCTCGGCCTATCTGTATCACGAGGAGAAATGTCATTGATCATTGCAAAAGGCGGTCAGGATATCGGCGTCATTTCATCCTCGGTTCTACCTATTCTGGGTGTTGTAACTGTGGTAACTACCTTCCTCGCGCCATATGTGATTAAGTTCGGAAATAAGGTAAATCTCTCAACTGACCCTCAAAGTGATTAATGACCACCAACTACAACGCTTCTACATGAGTAGTACTCTAGCATGAATCATTGTATTCTACCATTAGGATATTTTGTTTGTATTCGGACAACCGATGAAAAGGCCGGCTAGACTAGTTATTACTGGCAATCCTGGTGTTGGGAAACACACATGCGCGAGATTGGTTGCTAGAAAACTGAAAGGATTCAAAACTTTTGACATAAACAAGATGGCGATTGTTAATAATGCAGTTTTGAAGGTGGACGAGAAATACGGCGTTGATATTAATATAAGAAAAGTGAGGATGCTCGTTGAGAATACTATTGCAAGTAATGACAAAGGGCTCATTTTCGTAGGTCATCTTGCACCTTACGTCATAGATCCAGTTAAAATAAGTAAAGCAATAGTTTTACGACGATCGCCATATGAGTTAGTTTCGGTTTTCCGGAAAAGACACTATACCAATGAGAAGGCAAACGAGAATATCGCCTCTGAGATTCTGGGAGTGTCATTTTATGACTCGCTGACGTCTTTCGGAAAAAACAAAATTGTAGAAGTTGATGTCACAGGGGAAAAACCTTTGCAAACTGCGGACAGGATTATTGCATTGCTCAAAAATAGATCGATGCGACAGGTCGGAAGTGTAGATTGGCTTTCTCTTGTATATAACAATGGAGACTTACAGAGATTTCTTGAATATTAACCTAAACTCTACGTAATTTCAGTTCATGGTCGCTCTTTGTTACGAAAGGGGCACTTATCATCTTGCCTGTATATCAGGGTAGTATCTAGTTGATAAATTATGGGTTGTATAATCTATACTTAATATTACCAAAGCCATGTTCATATGAAACTATATGACTGCGGTAATTCTCAGAAGGTTTGGAGAAGAGACAGTCCAATTCTTGGGCAAGAAAGTATCAATTGAAACTTCAGACCAAAAGACATACAGTGGAATTTTAACAGGGATCGATGAGAAGCTAGATGTTGTATTGGATAATGTAGAGGGACTTGGAATTCTAAAATTGATTCTCAACGGGTCATTTATTAAAGAAATAAAACTAATGGAGAAACCATTTGATTTTAAATCTCTTTCCGATCGGCTTTCAAGAGTATTCCCAGGTTTAGTAAAGATCAGAGAAGATGTAGGGGCCATTATAGTAATGGACAAAATTAAAGTCACCCAAGCCGGAATCGAAGAGGGATCAGGTCTTGCAGCGGACCGGGTTAAAGCAATTTATGAAGAATTTATGCGAGAGACCAAGAAAACCGGTTGAGCCTCGAGCACATACGGTCACTCAGGATCCGGACAATGTCTCGATTCAAGGAGAGCCATATTATAGTACTCTTCTAGGATCTGGGATGTGCAAAAGGATGGGTAGCAAGAATTGATAAAGCCGATAGTATAGATAATAAGTATTATGTAAGGTTATATAGGGAATTTCATAACACCATGTAATGCCG
>JALZGI010000504.1 GCA_030861105.1 Thermoproteota archaeon | reverse complement strand
GCATAGAGCTTCTTCACGGCCAGGGTCTCATTAGATACGACCAGACTAATCGTTCGTTCCGCAGAACGATAAGAGCATACAAATATTACTTCGATAACCTGTCCATGATTCCAGAAGTTTTAAAATTTGAAGTCATTGATCTAATAAACAATAGAAAGATAGGCAGTCTAGACCAAGAGTTTGTGGGCGACTATGGCGAGAAAGGAAATGTCTTTGTGCTAAAGGGAACCCAATGGCGTATTGTCTCTGTAGACCAGACGAAGACACGGGTAAATGTTGAACCTCTCAGGGGTGCTGCGATCAATATTCCATATTGGAATGGCGAAATGATACCTGTCGATTATGAGACAGCACGAGAAGTTGGAAATTTGCGAAATCAAGCAGCAAAGAATATTCTAAAGCTTTCAAGCAATGTCATTGCCGAAACTCTCAGAGTTCTGGATGTGACCCCTGATTCTTCCAATTTGGTTGTAGAAAGCTCCATCTCAAACAATACGATAATAATTCACTGTTCATTTGGGACAAAAGTAAATAACACCATTGCCTCATTGATGTCCACAATATTTTCGTCACAGTTAGGGTATGTAGTTGAAGCCAGGGCTGATCCCTATAGAATTGTTCTTACTTCCAGCTCTAGGATTGGAAAAAGTCTAGTAGAGGCTTTCTTCAGCGACGACTTCGATATGGAAGCAGTTCTAATTGCCTCTATGGATGGGACGCATAATATGAATTGGAAAGTCTGGACGGTATCAAAGAGGTTCGGAATTGTCAACAAGGGCGCTGTTTTCGACAAGAGAATATCTCGAATCATATATGATAGATACTCAAAAACACCAGTTAGTAAGGAATCAATACGGGAGTTAATACATGACAAATATGATATCGTAAGAACAAAGAACATATTCAAAATATTCCAAATGAAGTCTATTGGCCTACATTGGAGGGAAGTTGAAGAGTTCTCAGCGTTGGCAAAACCCATTTTGGAACATACTGTTAAATTTTCAGCCAATCCATTAAGTATCGAACAGGGTGTGATTGAATTAGTAAAGGAACGACTCGAAAAGACAAAACACAGACTAATTTGCGTCAGATGTGGCAGATGGGGAAAAATTATACAGACAATGGAAGTCTCTGATAGAATTTCCTGCCCTCTTTGTCATTCGAGGCTTGTGACAGCAACATCCCGTTTCGACATAGATTTGGACAAGATAATAACAAGAAAACTTTATGGGGGGGCACTAACTGCTGATGAAGACCACAAATTTAGTCGGGCATGGAAAGTGGCATCCCTAATTAACAACTTTGGAAAAAAAGCGCTCGTAGTCTTGGCCGGCTATGGAATAGGGGCCGACAGTGCTGCCCGTATTCTGCGTAACATAGAAGAGGACTCGGAACTATATAGAGCAATCTATGAAGCGGAAAGGCAGTATGTGTTAACCAGGGGTTTCTGGAAGGATTAGACTTGTATATGGTCTCTGGTCTTTAGTGACCATTCTGGCAAATAGCTAAACCTGTGCTTCCTTTTGGTTTAAGAGTGGCAAGATTATTCCTTACGTAATCAAAGAAAACTTATTAGCGAAGGTGAGGGAAATTAGGATCCGTTCATCTTAACCACGGAAGAGTACGACCTTAAGGTAAGTTCTGGCTTTGCCCCCATTCTGCTGTTGATTGTAGCCCCTAAAACTTTTACCCTGTCGCCTATATTCAGCTTTCTAATTTCAGAACTCTGCTCTCTCCATCCTATTAATCTCAGCTCTCCAGTATCATCACCTATTATGGTATCAGCAAGCTGAATGACCTCTGAGCTTTTAGTGCTTACTTCTGTTTCGTTTGGAGGTTGAAGCACTATGGCTTCTATAAAAACAGGATCCTGTGAAGAACTTATATCCTTGATTTTAGACCCAAGAAGGGACACACGAGGGAATGAAGGATCATCCTCTACCACTCTAATGAAGGAGTCTTCAGCAGACAAGACAACCGTGCTACCAAAGATCCTAGTTGGAATACATTCTATAACAGTATCCTCCTTAACTTCGGATGTCATTAGGCTTCTATCAATACTCAACGTGAAATATTTTTGCGACCTGTCGATAGCAAGACAGCTGACTATTCCTCTCTTATTTTCTCTTCCAATTGATATTACTCTTAACGGCATTACTTCTACTTCAAGTTGATTTCCTGAGAATTCCATAATAGTTCCTTCATCCCCGTGCAGCTCAAAATCTGAATTCCCATATTGGGGGTTTCCTTGCTTGATTCGAACTCCTATTAACTTTAGTTCTGTTCCATCTTCCAGTACCTTGGGGATTTTGAGTTCATTGACATTCCAAATTATAACACGGAGAGATTTGCTTTTATCTAGGTTGGTTAGTTGCAACTGTAGCGATTTACCAACTTCTCCTCTGGTATTTGTAAATTCGCTTACCCTAGGATTGGGACCCACTTTTCCAAATACCACTGCAAAATCACGCGGTTCTCGTATATCGTCTACTCTCAACGTAATAGAATTGATATCAGGAATTGCTGAATTAATATCAGATAATTTTTCGATAGAACTGTTAGAACCTAAGTTAACAACAGGACTGCCATTAAGCGACGACTTAACATAGCCTCTAGATATTTTTATCAAATCGCCTGTTTTCAGTTCGCTATTGTCTGGAAAATCGGTATGAGACTCCCACAACTTAATCTTTACTGTGGAATCATTATCGAAGATAACAATGGTTCTGTTCCTGAACTCCTCTTGTGTTTCCTTCTTTAGGAATTTACGGGTGGGGTAAATGTTCATAACCCTTCCTGTAACTGTTACATCTTTAGCACCTATGTACAGGTCCTTGATTGCAGATTCTTTTCTTGGAGTATTTTCAAAAGAGATCCCAAGATCCGCTGCGACAAGAAACAAAGCGCCTTGGTCAGTAAGGTAACCTGCACCAACTGTTCTCTTCTTTTCTTCAATCATATCCTTGACACTCTCAGCATTTATCTCTGGTCTTTCTTGAAGTATTATCTCTATCATTCTCTTAAAATCTGTTGACATAATGATTTTCCTCCATATATTGATGCACTATTGCCTTAGACTATTATCACGTTTTACTTGCCTATATGCTTTGACGAATTTTCATAGTATTGATTAAAGAGTTGTTTAACCACGGTTTCAATGACAACTCTTTTATTAAATTTAAATGGAATAATTTTCTTGTGGCAGACTGCCAACTCAGTTC
>JALZGI010000488.1 GCA_030861105.1 Thermoproteota archaeon | reverse complement strand
CGAACTATTTCTTACTGGAACGGCTGCAGAGATCGTGGCTGTTACACAATTGGACGGCAGGTCTGTATGTGATGGAAAAGAGGGACCCGTGACCAAAAACATTCGTGAATTGTACGAAAAAATTGTATGTGGCAGAGTCACTGAATACAAGAGTTGGATAACTCCTGTATGGTGAAGAATTCTTGCGATATTAATATCGCAGTAATTGGGGTAGGAGGTTGGGGAAAAAACCATGCCCGGGTTCTGACGGACCTGGGAGTGTTAGCGGGCATATGCGACGCTAACGAGGTACGTGCTAAAGAAGTTGCCGCCAAGTACAATACGTGTTATTATACATCAGTAGATAATCTGCTGACGGATAATACCAAATTAAATGGCTGCATAGTCTGTACTCCGACTAAGACACATTTCGATGTAGCCAAAAAAGTCATGGAACATGGGGTAAATGTGTTCGTAGAAAAGCCACTGTCATACTCTTCTATCGAATGTGAAGAAATGATCGATATAAGCCTGAGAAGAAAAGTTCTTCTCACTTCTGGATACATAGAAAGGTTTAATCCGGTAGTCCAGGATGTTAAGCGCATTATAAAAAACAGGACTTACGGTGATCTGTTAATGATGGAGTTCCATAGAGAAAATCGAATGCCGATGCACATAAAAGACGTGGGCATTATTTATGACACTTCGGTACATGATATTGACACGGCCATGTTTTTGTTTAATAGCCGGCCAAATGTTGTCTTCGCAAGAGCCGGGGCTAAGTTTCATTCTTATGAGGACTTTGCCACACTAATGTTAGGATTCGAAGATCACAAGGTCGCAATAATAGCATCAAATTGGATAACACCAAAGAAAGTGAGAACTTTCAACGCTGTGTGCACAGAAGGGATAATTTCTGGGGACTTTATAACTCAAGAAATATGTATCGATGAGGCAGAACAAACAATAACTCCCCGTCGGGCTGGCAATCTCCTAGAACCTCTTTCTCTGGAGTTAAACAGTTTTATAGGTGCAATACAGGGTAAAATCGAAGAATCTTTGATATCTGCGACGGATGCCACTAATGTTACTAAGGTTGCAGAATCAGCAATCTTGTCCAGCAAAACGGGCTCACCGGTTTATCTTGAGTTGAAATAATTGAAAAAGCACCTATTAGATATCCTTGCCTGTCCTATTGACAAGTTTTATCCCCTAGAGTTATTCGAGCTCAGTTCACGTATGAAACCCGTTGAGGGTTCCACTGAGGACCAAGCAGAGTTGGTTATTGAGGAAGGGATCCTTTATTGTGATCAATGCTCTAGGTTTTATCCTATCATTGACGAAATTCCTATAATACTACCTGATGAGCTCCGAGATCGGGAGCGCGACATTCAATTTCTCCAGAAATGGCGTGACCGCATCCCGAATAAGGTTATTAGTGATCCACGGCCTTACAGCATCTAAAAGAGGGTGAAACAAGAAATTGCATATTGAAAGAACGAAAAAAGACACTCGGAACCAGACCTTGATTAATTGGATATCTAAAACTGCGGAGATAGGAAAAAATGTAAAGATATGGCACTTTACATATATTGGAGATGAAACGATAATTGGCGACAATGTCATGGTCGGCTCATTAACGCATATAGACTATAAGGTCAGAATTGGGGAGAACACCCGTATTGAAGGTTCCGTGTATGTTCCTCCTCTGACCGTCATAGGGAGGAATGTCTTCGTTGGACCGGGGGCTACGTTCACGAATGATCCCTACCCCATGAGTCCCAAAATGGTGGGGGTTGTAATTGAAGATGGGGCAATTATAGGGGGAGCTTCAACAGTTAAAGCAGGTGTCGTCATAGGCCGTAATGCTGTGGTCGGCATGGGTTCAGTCGTGACCAGAGACGTACCCGCTGAAGCAGTGGTAATGGGAAATCCGGCGAGAGTGAAGTATACACGAAGTGATTATGACAAGAAGCAGCGAATTTGGAATTCCTAGCATCGGATTGATGTTTTCGCTAGTCTAATTTTGATCATCCCTCTATTTTATATCAAATAGATGTCCCTGAATCACTTAGTTGTCTCAAATAAAAAAACTACCTTTACGGGAGCTCCTAAGCCATGTCCCGCCGGAAAACAGGTCACAGAATGGAGACTGTTCCTATGTAAAGGTGTCATTGTGGCAATGAAGGATATCTGGAGTCGTATGCCAGGGCTTTGGGGATGTTTTCTCCTCGGGTTGTAATCTATCGTAAGGGGAAGTATTCTATCTCCGATCAGCTTACTATATGACATGCGGGGTTTGCTTGCATAATTATTGTATCTGTGACATTATTACTCTTGGTCCGAATGTGGTTCAGGTCGGACTTTGAACAAGCAACCACAACGACCGTTTTGTCGGAGGGGTATAGTTCTAGTCTAGAGCCGTTCTGCAGCTCGACATCTCCAATATAATCCTTAAGTCTAGATTCAAGAGACTGCATTAGCTCTATTTTATCGCCTCTCATCTCATTTGTATCGAGAGTCCATGCCACTACGACTTTAATCCGACTAGCCTTAAGATCCCTGTTCTTAAGAGTATCTCTTATTCTATCTATTAAGTACTTGATATAACCCTCAGTGGCTTTTATTGTGCCATTAACCAAATACATTAGTGGTCCAGCGCCACTAAGGGATGCACTGATTGCTCTCAGATCATAAAGGCCATTGGAAATGTCATCGAGAAAAATGTCTTTGAATGGGCCGTAAGCCCCCTCGCTAATCTTGTTACTGCGCGCATGCTTAAAAACCTCTAGCGCACTTGCAGTTCCACTATATAGCATTAGTACCTTTATGGAATGTATGAGTTCAGCAGATGCCGTATCAACGATCGTCAATTTTTCAAAGAGGTTTGGATGGTTCAAAATTCTTGAGATTTCCGAAGTATCGTCTGTTGCCATCGATCCTATTGTGATCTCACCAGGGATTGACCTACTTGTGGTTAAGGGTATGTAATAATAGGAAAAATCTCTATTTACGGATAAGCCGGTGATTCGTTCTATCATAGCAACATTCTCAGAATTTCCGCCAATTCCTGTGGGAAGGCAATATATTACCGAGCAACCTTTTCCTATAGCACGAGTAGCGTCCCGTAACTTTACATGAGAATCGGCTTTCGCCTCTTGACCTATTTTCCTGATCTTGGGTGCAAAGAATACGTAAGAGGCCTCCTTAACAGCGATATCAATAGGCTCGAAGGCTAGTAGCGGCTCGTCCTCCATCAGAGATGAAACATTTGAATATGAACTCGCAATCTCTGGTTTGAGAGTGATCGCCATCCGAGCTGCCTCATCGATTAAGGATACCTTATAACCCCTTGTTGCCAGAGATGATGCTATTCGATATCCTTCAGTGCTGAGCCCATATATGACAGTGTTTTTAGAGATATCCTTATTCATAGCAGATCTGGACCCGGCCCAAGAAGCATGCTCCCCTCTCCCCCTGAGCTATGAAAGGGAGGTTAAAGAAAAGGTTTTTTCTTATGTGGCCTTAAATTGGTTAGTTTTGAAAGTTTGGTTCGATATACTGACTCCAAAACAAGTTATGTTTTTTAAACCCGCCATAGATAAACTCGAAGAACAGGGTCACGAGCTTTTATGTACATCGAGAGAATATCGAGAGGCCAATGATCTAGCTCGCTTGAAACAAATTGACCTTAAGGTGGTTGGAAGACATGGGGGTGCAGAGAAAAGTCAGAAGCTATGGCAGAGTGCTAAAAGGATGCTAAAGCTAACAGAACTTATTAGTGCTTTCGAACCGGACATTGCAATATCGTTCTCGTCCCCCGAAGCTTGCCGAGTAGCATTTGGATTAGGCATAAAAAGTATAGGGTTTAATGACTCTCCTCATGCCGACGCAGTTGCCAAACTTTCGGTACCCCTTCTCGATTTATTATTGTGCCCATGGGTAATCCCCTACACATCTTGGATAAGATACGGTGTCCCTAGAAGAAATATCATTCGATACAAAGGGCTCGATCCTATTGTCTGGTTAAGCAGAGACCCTATGGTTAGGAGTTGTCTTTCAGCGGAAAGTAGTTCCGTTTGGAACAGAAAAAGCCATGTCACGCAGAAAAAAACTATCCTGGTTAGGATGGAAGAGGCCAAGGCTTCTTACATTGCATACAAAAAGTTTGGTGATAGGACAGTCAAGATGTTGGACAGACTAATAAATAAATTATCTGACATGGCAAATTTCATCATCTTATGCAGATACGAAGACCAGAGAGCCTTTATTTCCAGCAGATATCTTGGCAGTGTGACTGTGATTCCGCAGGTTGTAGATGGCCTTTCACTGATATCTCAGTCCGACATTTTCATAGGGGCGGGCGGAACTATGACTGCTGAGGCAGCGCTTGTGGGCAAGCCAACGATCTCAATAGCTCCTGCAAGCTTCTATGTGGAGAAATACCTTCTTTCCCAGGGATTAATTCTAAAGGCATCCAGTCCAGAGGAGCTTGAAAAAATAACCAGAAGTATAATTTCTGATAACACTTATGCCAAGAGGCAGGTTCGGAAAGCTACTCAAACCCTAAGCAAGATGGAAGACCCAATAGAAAAGCTTCTCAATCTTTTAACTAACAAAGGTAACATTATAAAGTTAGGAAAATAATACTAAAGATGCCCGGGAAGCCCGGTGGAGGACACTCTAGGTTCCGCCGACTGTAGCGGCCAAGCATAGAGGCCTTTGGAGCCTTTGACCCCAGTTCGAATCTGGGCCGGGCTAGTAGATGTCTTTTAGGTCAGATTAGCAACAGCAATGCAAATGTTGTCTGAAACCTGGTGTCCGCAAATCAGCCGGGGTAACCTCGTCTTGTATAACAACTTTCCCTCGTTGGCATGCTGCTACTCAATTCGCACAAAAATTGATCTTTTTACGAACACATACACAAGTTAGATGCGTCATTCTCGCTTATATTGCTCCGCCAGACGCGTCAGATTGGAATATGCCGAAGCAATAGATCTCTCCCGCTCTGAGATCACTCGCTCGTATGATTTTCTTTTCCCCAATAAAAGTTCGAACGACCTCTGTTGTTGGAAAAGCGAGGGTGACCCGGAGGAGAGACGCCTTTCTGTAGAATCTTCTGGACGTATACTTCGGATGAGTCTAAGAATATCACTGGGTTCAATATTGCTATCTCCCTTTAATGCATTTCGTACTTCAGATTCTGTTAGTTCATGGAGAGGAATGTTTCCTTTTTCCGCTGCAGTTTTTACCAGAGATCCAACCGCTCGGTGAGCGGTTCGAAACGAGATGCGCTTTTGTGAAACCATCATTTCAGCAACGTCAACTGAAATAGCATAGCTGTTAAGAGC
>JALZGI010000479.1 GCA_030861105.1 Thermoproteota archaeon | reverse complement strand
CGGCAGCTCTAGGCCAGTTTGTTTTTCTATTTCGTCACTCGTTATGGCCTTCCCGTTTTTATCTACTAAGATAAAAGTTTCTTGTTCGAGCTGGCATATTCGTGCTAGTCTCGTTTTATAAAGACCTCAAGTAATATTATCAAATCATTGTTATTAAAGATCCTATCATAAGGTACGAATAACCCCTGAAAATCCCGAAACATCCTAAAGAAAAGTCATCCCCACATAGAATTTTAAACAAAAAATTCTCTCATTTCTACTGAAGTATGTCTAAGAGAGACAATACATTATTATTATTATTACTATCTCAAACACACCAATGTAAACTATTGAAATAATGCACTATGGTAAATCAGTCACTTTATATGTGATTGTCATTCTTTTAGTTGGTCGTCAAAAGCAGATTTTACCGCCTTAACAAACTTGCCGGAATCTGATACCCAACCAAATACACCGCCCTGCATCTTAATTTGCTTTATAGCCGCCTGGTAATTACCATAATCTGTAGCACCAGTCCCATCCTTTAGAAGAGTACACCAATAACCATTGTCATTTGCTTCTCTCATTATTGTATGCACACATACATCTGTGGTTATCCCAGTTATTACCAGGTGTGTTATTCCTAGATTTTTTAAAATTAGAGGTAAGTTGCTTTGTCCAAAGGCGCCCTTTCCTGCTTTATCTACAACATACTCACCAGGAACAGGATATAGATCATCAATAATATCCCAGTTCTTTTCTCCTCGGACTAGTAATCGTCCAAGTCCACCTTGTGGAATATCACCAATCCCTACTCCATCTCCTATGATTTTGCTACGGAGAACTTTGTTGTATGGGGCATCAGAGAGGTCTGGCAGATGTCCTTCTCTTGTATGTATTACCTTGATATCGGTTCCTTTCCTTACTGTATCCAACACATGCATAATCGGCTTTATAGGAGCAGAGGTTAATCCAAGATCATAGCCCATTACATCAACATAGCCTTTTGGACCACAAAAGTCCACTTGCATGTCAATACTCAAAAAAGCTGTCCTTGCTGAGTCAAACTCGACATAAGCAGTGTCACCGAAGCGTGGACAATCTTCCACCTCAACCTTTACTAGCTTGCCCTTTGGTGGTCCATAAAGCCAAGTAGGAAAACTGAAGGTGTGTGTTTGTTTGAATTCCTCATAGTCCTTTTCCACCCTTTTGAGGACTCCCTCTCTTGCAGCAGAAGATATGTCTTTTGTTTGTGTCGTCGTCGTCTCAGCAGAGTCAATATTTTTCCTCTTATTCACTCGCTTTTTTCCTCCTTGTCTACAGGCCTTGCGTCGTCTCGTTGCTTATTTTCGCTGCTTGTACCGATCCCCTTTGCTGTCAGTCTGCCTTTCCTGTAGTGCCCTGTAACTTTTGCTACAATAGGATAGACACCAATTCCTCCTATGAGTCCACCAATTACCGAAGGAATATCAGG
The DNA here is from genome assembly GCA_030861105.1 of Thermoproteota archaeon. Taxonomy (GTDB): domain Archaea; phylum Thermoproteota; class Nitrososphaeria; order Nitrososphaerales; family Nitrososphaeraceae; genus TH5893. Next base: position 5,238 of record JALZGI010000479.1, on the reverse strand, counting down.
TGCAAAAATGACAAGAGGTACTGCAATTGCTATTCCAGCTAAAAAGCCAATTATTGCTGGAATATTGACACGTCTGTCAGCGGCAGCAAGTATTTCATCTGCTGAATTTTTCCGTGCCACAATCCAGAAATGTCCTATCAATACTCCTCCTACTAATGATACAACTGTGCCAAGCAGGAGCAGCCAAGGAACTATACTAGTCAATAGATTTGAGGCAGCTACAGCAGTACCTGCAAACATCACTATTAACGCAATCTTTTTCCATGAAAAGTTAATTCTTCCACCTGATATGAAATATGATACATTCTTGAATCCTTGAACAGCATTATATAAACAGCCATCACAGGTTGAACCGTTACTTGCCCACTGTATTATCATAATTGGTATTCCTAAAGCTATTATGCTGAGTCCAAAATAGAAATCCAGTTCGCCGGCAACAGCGGTAAAGATTCCACCCACCATAAGCATGAGCAAGTTGCATACAGGGAAGGCAACAGCAGTTACAGCCCATGCCTGTTTAGGAGTCTTGGTCCACCTAGTGAAGTCTCCAGTCATAGTGCTACTTACAATAAAGGTTCCTATAGAAGAAGTAAAACCTAGTGCAAAAGTCCAAGGCTCGCCTACTACAGGAGAACTAAAAGGATTGCCTCCTGTGCCTCCAGCCACAACATTAAGAATTGAGAATATCATCCATCCTGCTAGGATCGTCACAGAAGCAACAGCAAATCTTCCCATCCAAGCCATAGCTTTGATTCCATAGACTGCAAATAAACCAAAAACAATAGCCCATACGCCGGCCCAAAAAGCGGTTTCACCCAGTATCCCGGGCAGAATATGACCAACGTGTTCACTTCCCGATCCAGCATTAAAAGATTGTCCACCATAAAGGCCAACCATAAGGTCTGCAGCCAACCATGCTTGGAATGCAAACCAGCCTGCAACTAACCCTGCAATCATAAGCGTAGGAATTGCGTAACCATACCTGCCAAACGCTGCCTTTCACATCAGAGGAAAATTGAGTCCAAACTGAGCACCCTTATGTGCAATTAAACCTGAATATACAAAAAGAAAAATTTGCCCTGTGACTATGGCCACATAGCCTAGGGGAGCACCTAAACCAGCCATAATTTGGCTTCCAATAAAAATGCAAATGTATGCGTATGCGAATCCGGCCCATACTAATGCGGGATGACTAAATCCAAGCCTTGCATGCTGGGGAACTGGTCTTTCAGCAAATTCCTCTTTTTCTGACATTAATCAAAAAAAATAACACAAAGAGGGAAGATATAAAGATGCGTACGATATTTTTTGCATTTTTTAATAAATAATTAGACAACGAAAAAAGTATTTATGCAAATTCTTTTATTTTATGATAGTATCTGAGAACATCCTTGGCTCACTCGGTTCAACTGTCGTAACGTATTATCTTGCCTTTTTTAGCTTTAAATCCTCAGACTCCACCATATGCTCCAAATCTTCCTTGTATAACCTTAATTTTTTCCTAAGATATGGGTATTTCAGACTCAAGACTTGACAGGCATAAATTCCTGCATTATAGGAAGAATTTAACCCCATCGTTCCAACAGGGACTCCTTGCGGCATTTGTATTATGGAAAGAAGAGAGTCGATTCCGCTTTGGAAGTCGCTTCGTAGTGGGATTCCTATAACAGGAATGGCAGTCAGAGAGGCAATCATGCCTGGAAGATGAGCAGAGCCACTTCCAGCTGCAATGATTACGTCGACTCCTTGTGTCTCTAGTTGTTGAATATATCTGATTGTTTTCTGGGGCGACCTGTGGGCGGCAACTATTGTAATTTCGCTTCTCACCCCAAAGGAATCCAAAACAGCTTTAGCATCTTTTAATTCCTCTACTAGTTTTGTAGACGGGCAGGCGATCGCAACCAGGGGACGTTTAGAGTAGGGAGCTCGTTGGGAAGTTGATTGTGTTAGTCTTAGATCAGCCTTGTGACCCCGGCTTTCCATACCAATTGCTGCTTCCTCAATTTATTACTGATGCGGATTTGTGTTCTAGTTTATCTTCAGCTGCATTAAATATGGTCATGAAATATACAACACCAGAACTATCCGTTTGCAAGCTATTCAACTTCTTATCTTTGGCTATTACGAAATGATTGCTGCTTTTGCTTAAGTCTATTCTTTTCCTTTATAGTATAGATTGCGAGGATTGTCAAAATAGATGCCGCTGCTATGAGGATCCATATCTCCTTAAAAGTAATCATGTTGATTACTCCAATTAGAAGAACAATCATTGACAGAACATTTGCAATTAGGTAGTTCCTCCTCATAATCTTATTTCATCCTTCTTTTTGCGTTGTTCATACAGCTTCCTCGATTTTTTGGTTTTACTTCTTATCGTTGTTCCTTCTACCTCTGGGTGCGATTTGCCCAGTCTTAGTCTTCCTTTTTTCCCTGTTGTTATGTTCGTGCATTATTGTTGTTCTTGGCTTCGGTTTATCCTCGTCTAATGCATTTTTCACCATCGGAACAAGGGCATCTACAACCATTGTAAATAGCTTTTCGCCTAATTCAGCTGTAGACTTAGTTGCGCCTCTGCCTACTACTCCTGACTTTGAATATTGATCCATTCTATATTCAAAGAAAGTTTCATAGTCATCTTCGTCAACTGCCTCCTGCATACTCACGAGCTCTGGCCTTGCAGCCAATACACACGATGTTTCCGAGAGATTTGCATGTATATATGACGGGAAAACAGGACAATCTTCCACCAACTTAGACATCGTTGTCGGCGTTGTTTCCCACCAATTCAACACTCTTACTTGTAGCTCTGGGTAATCGTAGCGCAAGTTCTCTCTAGCAGAATAGATTGGTCCCCAATTCCACATGTGGCCATTTAATATCAAGATCTTGCGAATCCTACTTTTGTAGAGCCATTCTGAGATTTCACATATTACTTTCATCATGGTATCAGGTCGAAGTGATAAGGTTCCTGGAAAATCCCCATGGCTTTGAGAACAGCCATAAGTCAAAGGTGGAACAACGGGAACGCCTGTCTTCGCAGAGACCCTTTTTGCGACTTCGTAACAATCGATTGTATCTACGGCTAATGGCAGATGCGGACCATGTTGCTCACATGCTGCGGTTGGAATAATGGCCATATTCATGGTTTTTGTGAGTCTATCTACGTCTTTCCATGTAAGCTCTTCCCACAAAATAGGGTTGCCTCTTGTTTGTATCATTCTTGTCTATCCCTTGGAAACCTTGACCTAGAGCCTTTTATCCTTGACTTACATATCCGCAAAAAAAATGCATATATCATAAAAATGAGACTTTTTTAAGCTGATGGCAACCCATTTGCATATATCAGTAATTTTATTTTTTTTGATATATACTTGTTTTTCAATGTTTAATGATGCTAACTTATAAGTTCAGACAATAATAGACAACAATAATGAGATCTGAACATCTGGAATCGACGAACTGGCATTCGGAGGGGTTACAAATTAATCGATTTACATTAAGACGAGTTGTGTCTGTGACACTTTTATATGCCGAGTAACCATGAAAGGAGCTTCTTCCCTTGATATTCTGAATTTAACTGTAAAAGATCTATCGAGGCTCATTTCGAACAGGGAGGTTTCTCCCGTAGAACTAGTGGAAGCTGCGCTAGAAAGGACTGCAAGACTAAATCCTATGCTTAATGCCTTTATTACAGTTTTAGAGGATTCGGCAAGACGGGACGCAAGTAATGCCGAGACCGAAATAAAGGAGGGCAAGTACCGGGGATATTTACACGGAATCCCTGTCTCATTGAAGGATTTAATATATATGAGAGGGGCAAGGAGTACCAGCGGATCGAAGATCCTAGCTAATTTTTTTCCCCAGTATGATTCAACTGTAGTTAGAAAGCTCAAGGATGCCGGTGCAATTATCCTGGGTATGAATAACACTCATGAATTTGCCTGCGGTATAACTAATATTAATCCTCATTATGGTTCATCCAAGAATCCCTGGGACACAGATAGAATGTCTGGAGGATCAAGCGGGGGGTCTGCTGTAGCGGTAAGCACTGGAATGACACCGGTCTCAATCGGAACAGATACAAGTGGTTCCATACGTGTCCCATCTTCACTATGTGGACTCTTTGGTTTAAAACCAACATACGGCAGGGTGAGTAAACACGGTGTTCAAGAGTTGGCTCCTTCTATCGACCACATAGGTCCTATTGCTAAAAGTGCTTGGGATATTGCTGCTGTACTTCAAACAATAGCAGGATATGACAAGCAGGATATTTCTACAGATGACGTCCCTGTTCCAAACTACCTTGAGATTCTTTCTAGAGAAAAAAAAAGTGATGATAATAATAACAATAAACCAAATAGTTTCAAGTTGGGAATCCCGTTAGAGTTTTTCTTTGATGTAATCGATTCAAGGGCAGAGCATGTTTTTGAAAATTTTGTCAATAGGCTTCAAGATTGCAATGTATCCACGTCCTCCGTCCATGTAGAACATACAGATAAAATATCTGATTCTTGGCGAGCCATACGTCTGGGCGAATCGGCTGCTGTTCATGAGGAGTGGATTAGAAGTAGGCGCGGAGAATATGGAGAAAATGTAATAATGATGCTTGAAAGAGGCATGGAGGTAACCGCTGTAGAATATATTAAGGCTCAAAAAATGAGACTAAAAATAAGAGCAGCATTTCTAGACGCAATGAAAGGTTATGACGCGCTATTGGTTCCGACAACGATCATCCCAGCACCCAAGTTGGACCAGAATACAATAACTATCGATGGGCATAATATTGAAGTTTATCAAGCACTAAGTAGATTAACTACAGTCTTTGACATTACTGGCCTACCGGCTATGAATGTTCCAGCAGGGTTTGTTGAAGAGGAAGGTCAAAAGTTGCCAATAGGCGTTCAGCTAGTGGGAAGACCATTCGACGAAATGACATTACTCAGAATTGCTTACATTTATGAGGAACATCATGGCATCGCTGAGGAAATTATTCCTCCTTGAATAAAACGATGACGGATTCCAAAACTCCCCCGCTTGGTTAGTTTGTGGGAACTAATCTCGAGCTCTAATCATAACGATTACTTTTAGATAAACTGCTGTTTGATCAGGGTTCATTATCTCCAGTTCAATAATTATAGAATACTTGTTATTATTAACTTCATTAGATGATTCAAAAAGGATCTCTGACTACGTTGACGAGTAAGTCACTCCAGATTATTTGCCGACACTGTCCTACGC
>JALZGI010000472.1 GCA_030861105.1 Thermoproteota archaeon | reverse complement strand
GTACAGTATTACGATATCATCGCTCCCCCAAACCTTTATTTGGATTCAATCTCGTGTATTTTTTTCTTAAATCTGCTAGAAAAAATAGCATACTTAATTATTAATAGGCTTCGTTTATGTAATGCTTGGTAAAGAGCGAAGGCTTAAAAGTGTAGGTTAACTACCTGTTGTGGTAGTAATTTCTGCCGTCGCAGTCGTAGACTCTAAATATCCTTAGTGAATCGCACTAAAAAGATTAGTTGCTGCTTATGTTTTTAGCGACTCAATCTTATTACAACTAGGGGGGTTCTAATATCATTTACCTGATCTAACTTGGATTGTAGACATTTTATGCATTGCCAGGTAAAAACCAATTCTAATATTCCCTAGTAATAATGCTCATATCCAAAGCAACGAAAGGAACTGTAGTCAAAATACTACTGTTCTCATCTCTTCAGTGCCTCAATAGCGCGTCTGACGAGTTTTTTATTTCTTCTATGGACATCCTCTAATTAATCCATTTCGAGATAAAAAGTTGGGAAATATAATGGTATAAAGGGATACGATAGACTATTGTATTCCTAGTAGATTTTTGACTCTTCTAATCAAGTCTTCATTTGTTATAGGTTTTCTGATAAAGCAGTTTGCTTCTAACTCAGGAAACACTTGTTTTCTAACCTCTTCATAGTACATCTCTCCTGCTGTTAGAAAACATATTTTGACTTTATCGTCTATTTTCCTTATTTTATAATAAAGTTCAATCCCATTCATTCTAGGCAAGGCAATATCTATCATTATTAGGTCATAAAGCCCAGACCTGAAATTATTTAGAGCAGAAAAGGGTTCCGTGAATGAATCCACATTTACTCCCACATCTGATTCTAATATCATTTTAAACAGCATTACTATATCGTCCTCATCTTCTACTAGCATGATTTTTTTAGATTTAAGAGAATCTTTGTTATTTCGATTTAGTTGATCTTGTTGTTTTATGGAATAAGTTATCGGGTCTAGGTTCCTAAGGGAGTTAAGTTTCTTCATGATTGTTCTGTCATACTCCTTGCATCCTATGTATTGGTGATGCCCAACAAATTCATTTCCCTCTTTCAAATCATTGGAGTCTACCAAACATGAAAGCATTCAATTCCCCGTTTTATTACATACAAACTTTTTAGATTAACCATAGTCAAATTTATGCAGAAGATATCAAACAAAAGAGTGTTTAATCATAAGCCATGATTATTACTAAAGATGTTTAGTAACTAGAATTAATAGAATACGAATGATTATACTAAGGAATGATATGCTGGAATAATACATGCCTACCTAATATCCATCAAACAAATTGATAGGTAATAAGCTATGAAAATATGGGTAGTCATGGCCAAGGTTGAGGAACTACAGGCTAGAGGTGTTGACAAGATATTTGATTCAAAAGAAAAAGCAGAACGGTATTTTGAAGAACAAAACAAGAAGGAAATGACACAGTTTGTTAATTTTGGTGGTATTGACCGTTCTATAGAAGAGTGGAATGTTGAGTGATATTTAATACTGTACACCCAATTTGTTAGGTATTGATAAACAAAAGAGAGAATGTGGACAACGACCTATCCATACAACCCATATTGACTATTTTGGTAGAACATCATATCTTATATTTGTGATCCTTGATTTTTGGTTGCCTATGCATATTCCTTGATTTTTGGTTGCCTATGCATATTCCAACTTCTTTGATTACTTCTATATCGAGGATTAATACTTCTAGTGGTTTTGTTCACACTTGGTTAATCACGGGGCAGCAATTGTTTACAAAAGATTTAATTAAAAAAGGCGAAGTAAAATTATAAAACATACTGTTTTCTCTAGGAATTTCTGTTATTGGATATAAACATTAAACTGTAGTGATTCTAGTTGTTTCGTGGGGTTTTAATCGATTCCATAATGTGCCTAAAATTATTCCTAATAGTCCCCAAAATATACTCATAGTAAATGCACTTGCAATTCTAAATCCTTGAACCAAATCCTCGGGTGCAATTATTTCGTCAGGGTTAGGCGGCAGAATAAGAAAGGCTCCAACTATTATTGCTGCATAAATTAGTGGAACTACAATAATTCTATTCTTATTGTTTACTACTGCTAAACTACCAAGTTTCCTATAGAGAAATGCCAGTCCCAGAGCGCTAAATCCAGATATTGCAAGGAAGCTAACATACAAACTCTCCCTGTAATATATGGTCTGAGGGTCTCCTACAGCCGGCGGGTTTGCCGGATACTTTAGTGCAGGAACTAAAAATAATACAAACCACATTATACCAGCCAGAACTATGGCTTTTCTTATGTTATTGTTTGAATGTGGCAATAATAAACTTCTTCCATACATGAACACTATTCCAAATAAGGCCCCAAATGATATCCCCAATATGGTTCCAGCAACTATCTCTCCTCTTTTCTGCCATAAACGATAGTCCTGAAGATCAGCAGGATTAACGACTTCACCTTCCTTGACTGCATTTTGAGTTTCTATGAAAATGGCTCTATCTATGTATGGTTCAACTAGGGTGTAATTAATAACACCAAGAACGGTGCCTGCAATAGCACCTGAAATGAGAGTTATTAAGACAAAAGTAATGGCCTTCAAACTAACCTTTTGTCGCACCTGTTGAGAATAAAATTATGCAACTGTCAAGTCAATCTAATGACATGGGAATCCGGCTGCATGTCTCATATCATGATAAAATTCATGCATCCATTTTGTATCAAAAGCCTCTTGTCCCTGGATAAAACTGAAAAGATGTCCCTGGTCATATCCTATTACAAAGATTCCCATTATTAGAATCCCTAAAAGTAGGCCCACAGCTATTCTGGGAGACACGTCCATATCTCTGGTGAGAAGAATTCGTGAAGACATTTTTGATTCCAGTTCATAGAGAAGATACTTCTATATAAAGTCTGGGCTGGTTTATCCAACTATCTGCATAAGCGATGACCTAAGTAAGTAAACGACACAATTAAATCTCATTTTCTTCTTATACTGGTATATAAGATTAAATGCACACCTACATCAGGAGTCTTCAAAAAATTTGTAGTAATTACGCTCCAAGCAGAGTTATTTCATTTAATATGGTGCATGTCTTCAAGACATTGCAGCTCATAAAAAGCAGAGGCCATATTAGTAGAGACATTCTATCCAAGGAATTAGGACTTGGTGAAGGTTCTATTAGGACACTTATAAGACACCTACAAATGAACAGTATGATAGAAACCACTAATGCCGGAACAACAATGACACAGAAGGGCGAAGCACTACTTTCAGAGTTACTTTCCTCTATTCCAGCAGAAATGAGTCTTCCAAAGTGTTCTATAGCACTAGGTAAATTCAATTATGTGGTGTTATTGAAGCAACACAGCCACGCAATAAAATCAGGTGTTGAGCAAAGAGATGCTGCTATAAAAATTGGTGCAAAAGGTGCTACAACATTGCTGTTTAAACAAAACAAGTTTGTAATGCCTTCTAACACAAATTATGATTCATTACAAAAGGAAACAGAAATATCAAAAATATTAATTAGAATTCTGAATCCAGAGGAGGGAGATGCAATAATTATAGGAAGTGACGATATGCATAAAAAAAGGTCCGAATTTGCTGCAAAAAATGCTGCTCTTCTAACTATGATGAATCATGAAAAACATAGTAACTAGTTATATAACCAATAGTATTTGGAAAAAAAGCTGAAGGCTGATGACCAAATGAAGAAAAAGTTCCTCTCTAGTATCAACTAAACTAAATTAAAATTAAAATTCTCAAAAAACTGATTTCTTTTGAGCCTAATCTCGTAACAGACTGGTTATCTCTGACCAAATATTGCTTACTAGAAAGCCTATGAGTTTGGTTAACCGTGTAGGCGTGGGCCAGTATCATGATTCTAGGAAAGGCTTAATTATACAGGATTTAGTTCTTCCTTCTTGATAAGGATTAATGAGGGAGAGCAGACACCTTAATCATTTCTGCTGCTACCTTTTAGCCTCTTGAAAGATAATCTGTGCTATATGCAAGTCAACTCCAACATTGTTTGCATCTTTTATTTATCTAAAAAGGGAAAAAGAGATATTTGAAATTTGGATGGTCTCAACCGTTGCTACTTTCTCCATTTTATTTTAGTTTTCCGACCTCATATTCTACATCTGCCATATTAGAATATTCTTTAGATGGAAGTTTTTCTAAAACTTTAAGCACTTCAGCTGTATATTCAACTTTCTCTCTATTATCTAAATTGTGTCCTGCATATTGCATTAGATCATCTTTTGACTTTGGAAAATCTATTCCTGATAATACCTTTGCAATGGTAGCTGCTGAAATAGATGAAGACTCAATGGCAGCTCTTCCCCCTCTTGCACTTGGCTTCTCCGTTTCTTCAACCTCTCTTGCGCTCCTAGGCTTTTTCCCACTCTTCAGTTCTCCTAGTGCTACAGCAACTTCAGCAGAGTCTCTATAAGTTCTATCTGGAAGAGATTTTATGAGGTCAATTAGATCTTGGCCTACTATGGAACCTTGAGAGATATATTGCACTAGATCCTGCTTTGTTTTAGGATACTGTATTCCTGATAATACCCTTTCTATATCTGCTGCTGAAGGTGCACGTGGAGGATGTGAAGTAGCCATATGTCTTTGTAATCGAGATTTCTGTTCAAATCCATCTCCACATATACTACATGTAAATTGAGAACTAGATGATTGAGAACTAGATGATGATGACAATGCTACCTAAACCCATCTTTTTTTATGTTATTATTGCTATCACCTAATTTTTGCAAGTGCTTCCTGTACATCAGTCATACTACGGTATGTCTTAGTTGGTAATTCCCTGACAGTATTAATTACTAATTCTGCATTATCGAATTTATCCTTATTTCCCTTTGCACACTCTACTAGTTCATTTTTATTCTTTGGAAATTCTATTCCTGATAGCATTTTTGCAATTGCTGCGGCTGAAGCTGACTTAGTGGCCGCAGTTCTTCCTCCTATTTTTCCCCCTTTAGCACCGGGATATTCTTCTTTTGATAACTGTTTGACCTCTTGATTCAAAGGTATTTCTTCCTTCTCTGGAAACTTTCCTTTCAGCAAAGGCTTTAGTGGTACCTGTCCTTTTCTTAATTTTAATTCCTTAAAGAGATCAGCACTTCTTTCTGTTTCCTTCTTTTCGTCTATATCTACTCCGAGTTCTTCTTCAACATCTTTTTTCCTTGCGCCAATTAGCAATAGCTGAGTGCCTTCATAGTTTAGTAATTCTGGATCTTCGACATTTATCCATCGCCTATCTCCAAATTTTTCTTTCAGGGTTTTGGGATATTCTGGATCCTTTTCAGAAGCTGCAAATCCTGGTACTCTTATATCAGGATTTTTTACTGATATTATATAGCTAGCTTCCTTTTTTATTTCAAATTCTCTTTGGGCTGGACCAGGTAATTCTGGAAGCTCCAAAATATATGCTAATTCGGTGTGATTATCATGCTTTACTATTGTATATTTTCCCTCGCCTGCAGGGGCAGCAGCTGAAAGTCTTCGCCTACCCCTTGTTTCTGTGTTATACTCAGCTGGCATAAGCTCCTTTTGAATATCATTTTGATTAGAGGTTGTAAGTATATTTAGTGCCCAGTTTTTTTCTTCAGAAGTAGCCTTTCCCTCTACAATCTCTGGTAATTGCTTCTGACCGATTAGAAATAATCTATACTTATTGTTGTCTTCTGGTGAAATGATCATGTAAAATCTTTGAACATCCTTTATACCTTTAACTTCTTCAGTATCAACTTTTGGCCTATAGAAGAAAAAAATATCACCTTGTTCTAATATTTCGGGTTTATCATTATCTTTGTTGACCATTGAACACTTTGTGAGAAATATAAAATATAAGTTATAGAGGCCTATTTGAGAAAAATATATCAGAAATATTTTCCGGCTGCCGGCTGCTAAATACTACAATTATTAAATATTTTTAATTTACTCGACGCTAGTATTAGTATATCTGAATCATTCATTCCAACCAATAAAGAAGCAATAAAGATAATTCTACAATGTTTACTCGTCAGCGAAGCAAGATACTTTATTTTTTCTGGTGGTTATCTATTTGCCTTCTAATATCCTTTTCAAATCCTTAAATCTATTTCTAATTGTAACTTCTGTTACTCCTGATGCAGCTGCTATATTCTTTTGAGATATTTTTTCATCACTTTTTATAGAAGAGGCATATAGCACTGTAGCCGCTAAGCCCATCGGCTCTTTTCCTGCATTTATATTCTTGTTAATAACTTCATCCATGATATTGAAGGCCTGATGTTTTGTTTTTTCACTAATGCTGAGTTTATTTGCAACCCTAGCCACACACTTCATTGGATTTACTACTGGAATTCTAACACCAAGTTCAAGTACAAGCAGTCTATAAC